>NZ_CP111079.1:4822500-4981019 GCF_026278245.1 Pontibacter kalidii
GGCGGCTTCCATAGTATGGAGCAGCTGCGTGAGGTGTTTGGGTTGCAGCCGGAGGTGGTAGACAGCCTGCACAAGTATACCTTCGTGCCGAAGGCGAACACGGTGCAGCAGCTAAGTATAAATACGGCCTCTGCCGAGGAACTGCGGGCGCATCCCTACATTTCCGCTAACGTGGCGCGGGCCATTGTGGCGTACCGGGAGCAGCATGGGGGCTATGAGCAGGTGGAGGATGTGCGGCAGGTGAAGTTGGTAACAGCCGACCTGTTCGGAAAGCTGCAGCCATACTTAACGCTGTAGAAGAAGGAGCTGCCTTATAGTAGGCTCTCCCCGCTACTTACATCAGGTATATAAATCCTCGAACCATCTGTTAAAAAAGAGGGAGTCCGGCATTACCGGGGCCAACCACCCCTGCCCCTCCTTATCTTTTTCGAGGGCCCCTACCCCCAGGAGGGGAGACTGTCATTGCTGTGGATGAAGTATGAGCTCCGTATCTGCTGGTATCGCTCGGACAGGTAGCGACCTGTCCCTACAAGTATAAACCCACCCCTGACCCTTCCATGGAGGGGAATTTAACCTCACCCCAGCCCTCTCCTAAAAACAGGAGAGGGAGTTATACTTACCTCTTCTTCCCTGTCATCTCGAGCAGGGCGAGAGATCTAGGCGGAATTCTAGATAGATCTCTCCCGATGGTCGAGATGACAGCAAGGGCCGAGGCTATCGAATCTGATCCCAGTCCTTGGGTTGAGCGCCTATGCGAGTTTTTCTGGTGACGAACGCGAGTGAGGCAGCCCGAGGTACGAGGGCAAGAAAAGCTCCCAGCGCGATGCCCGGGGACGAGCCCTCTCGGGCTTGAGAGCACCAAAGTCAGAGATGAAACAATAGGCTTGTAAGGCAGAGGATGAACAGTAGCTAGCAAGTATAGCTTATTTCCAGTTGCGGCAAGCAGCAGCAAAGGCACAAGCGGACGCTTGCACCAGCGGAAGAATGAAGTATCACTTAAGTATAAAAGTATAGCTGAAGTGTAGCAGCACAGCCAAAGTATACAGTATGGCGTTTCGAGCCAGTCGGGTTACAAACCCAACGAATATAAAGGCACGGGCTGCAAACCCGCGCCAGCGAGTGGTGTAGCTTGTATCAAGCTGAGAAAAGCGGAAGCTATGGGAGTATGGCCCAAGTATAAAGCATGGCTCTTCAAACCAGCCGGGGCACATACGCGACACCGTATAGGACACAAGTCTGAGTACTTGCGCCAGTAGCACCATCCTTACCCTAATCCACTACTTACGAGGTAAATGCCTTCGCCTGCATGAACGTATAGAAGAAAACCGCATTCGGGCTCTTAGCCACTACCTGCATCTCCTGCTTTAATTTTTCTGCCAGGTCCGCATCCACATAGCCGGCCTCCAGCAACTGTGGAAGCCCGCTCAGCAGCAACTCCGTCCAGAAACTGATCATCTCGGCACGCTTGGCCGGGTTGCGGTTATCCAGGTGGTAGGTTTTAGTTTCGGTGGAGATGCGCTGGTAGCCGACCGACTGCAGCAGGTTTCCGAGTTTAGCCCCCACAAAGGGGTCGCCGCCCATGTCGTACTGCAGGTCGTTGAAGCGCAGCCAGTACTGTAGCACGTTCGGGGAGTAGGGCTCCACGAAAAAGCTGGAGTTCAGCACCTCGGTGATCACAATCGGGCTGCCGGGCTTCAGCACGCGCCGCACCTCCGACAGCACCCGGGCCGGCTCCGGTATGTGCTCCAGCACCCAGCACAGGAACGCCCCGTCGAAGTCAGCCTGCGAAGTAAAACTCATGTCCATGGCATTTTCCTTCAGCAGTTGGTAGCGGTCGGTGGCGTAGGGGATAGTGGACAGGTATTTTTGTGCTTGTGCAATCTGCTTCTCAGAATAGTCGATGCCCGTTAAATGCAGGTGCGGGAAGCGGCGCAGCAGGATCTCTGACTGAGCGCCTACGCCACAGCCAACCTCCAGCAGTTTGGTTACGGTAGAAAAGTCGATGTCGGAGTAGATCTTGTTCTCCATGAACCGTGCCTGCTTGTAGAGGCGCGTCTGCTCCTCCTGCGAGTAACCGTGCAGGTACTTCTCTTCTGATGATTCTTTCGATGCTGTTGACATTTTATGCTGCTGTTATTTCTGAAATCAAAATAATTAACCATCCACCGGGGGATAGGTTTAGGGCTGTGCGTCCTTTAGCAGGAGTTTTGCCTTTTCCACCACCTGCCGCTCTGTTTTAAAGGACAGCAGGTTAATTGCCTCCTCTATGGCTACCCAGCGCGCCTCATTCACCTCCCAGTCATGCTCGGCTATGTTACCCGAGGTATAGCGCAGCAGGAAGAAGTGCACGAATTTATGAAAGCGCACCCGCTGCTTGCCTTTATCGCCCACGTACCAATACGTGATCGTCTCTATTTTCCGGAGGAGTTCGGTGTGGATGCCTGCCTCTTCGCGCACTTCGCGTATGGCCGTGGCCTCGGGTGTCTCCCCGGCATCCACAATGCCTTTTGGCAACTGCCACCGCCGCTGCGGCCCCACCGAGATCAGTGCCACCTCCACGCCATGCTCCCCCCTACGATAGGCCACGCCCCCCGAAGAAACCTGGTCGACGGTCGGGAGTTTTGGCTTCGGGGTGTTTGCGTCTGGTTGTGTGGGCATCAGCTGAAGTATAAAGTATAGGTTTTATACTTGATGCACCGGGGCAAAGGTTTACTTGCTGCTGGTAATTACGGGCTGTTGCTTCTGCTGGTCGTTTAGCCAGAGCAAGGTGGAGTTATAGGCCATGTCGTGCACACCTATATACAGCACCAGCTTCACATTCCTGGATTTGCGGCTAAAGACTACCTCCGGGTCCGACTCGCCAAAGTATGGATCGGAGGCTTCGCCCTGTAAGTTTTCCGGTATGGCCTGCTCTTTTACAATATACTCCATGTCTTCCTTGGAGATAGTGTCGGCAGGGGCGGCTAAGATGTTGTAGGCGCGGATAGAGTGGCTGGGAGGCACCAGGAGGTCATTTATGCCGTGCGCCAGGAAGATCGATACTTCTTTGGCCTGGTGAAGTTGGGTGCTGGGGCTGCGACGCTTGCCTTCTTCCTCGGCGGGCGTTCCGGGTAGTGGTTCTCCTCCCAAAGCAGCCACGATTTGGCCGTTATACTTGCGGTGCGGATAGTATAGGTTAAAGTCGTACCACTCCGGAATGTCGAACACCGGCACCCAGGCGGCCACACCGGCCCAGATGTCGGGGTGGCGGCTGGCGGCCACCAGGGCCGTCATGGCGCCGCCCGAGGAGCCTACCAGGTACACGCGTGAGGAGTCGATGTTGGCGTGTTGCATGGCGTAGTCCACGGCGTCCACAATATCCTGGATAGCCACATCCGAGGCCATGGCCTCCGGCTGCTCAAACACGCCGCGGTAATTAGGCTGGATAAAAGCCCAGTCATACTTCTCGGCCCAGAGGGCAAACGGAATGGAAGGTACCTGCAGGTACCCGCTGCTCCAACTGTGTAGCAGCACCAGCAGCGGCTTCTTACGGCTCGACTTCGACTCGTAGAATAGGGCCGGCTCCACTTTCCCATCCATCGTAGACTTTATCCGCACCACCTCAATGTCCTTCAGGTCCTTTTTCCAGTCCTCCAGGTCCTCTTTTCCTACCTCGCCGGGGTATTGCTTGGTGGTGGTATAGCCCTCTAAGCGCTCAATGGGGGGGATGGGTTTGTCTCTGTTGCAGGCAGAAAGTATAAGGCACAGCAGCACCGGGAGCAGAAGTCTAACCGGGTGGGAGTTTATCTTCATTCTAGTTGTTTTATTCGGGCAAAGGTATGGATTGGCTATACTTCTACAAGAACTGCGTCCTGTTAAAAATGTTGCATGGCGGCAATAAAGTATAGCAGGTTGTCGGGGATAAAGATGTAAGTGAGCCGGTTAGCTTTTCAGTCCGCAACGTCTACGTCCTTATACGCTACTTCCAGCTTTGTTTTAGAGAGGATGTACTCCACGATAGCCTGATACTTCTCCTCGCCCACCTCATGGAAGTTATCGGATGTGTCCCATGTTCTGCCATCTGAGAAAATAATTTTATAATGCGGCTCCACCTCTGCCACTCCCTTAGCCGTAGTATTTTGCTGGAAGTGGGTGATGGATTCTATCTCTTGTAAAGAATACTCCTGTGGGGATAGCGAGCCAAAGTCATCAATAATGATTTTATCATCCCTTACTTCTTTGTACCAGCCAAGGCCCAGGAAGGATAAGATGACACCGGCAGTCACGCAGCCCATGCACAGAAACCGCATCGCTCGGTAGCCATCAAAACCATGCTTGCGGTTCGTGTACGCAGTGTACACCTCGTATTCCTCCTGCAGCATCAGCCGGTAAAGGAACTCCATTGGCGGGATGATCAGCCCAAACCCGAAGCAAAGACCCGGCACCAGCCAGAACGAGGCGGGAGGGTAAATGGCTAAGTCCGCCTCCCGGCTCCTGAAATATATTGCCTGCACATCGTTGCCCAGCAGGTAAAACACATAACATATGGCACTTATAAAGAAGAAAAGGGGGATGAGGGAGAAAATCTCGTAGATCTTATACTTATGCTCGTTTACCAGCAGCAGCTTGTCGTAGTCTTTTATAGGTTTGGGCCTGTGTGGAAACAATACATGCAATAGCAGGAAAATAACTGCGGTAACAATAGAGGCCAGCATAGGAAGTTAATAAGTGGCTGCAAGATAATTCCTTCCGTGTAATTTCTCCTTTCCAACTCTGATTAAATCCTGCTAACTTGCTTAAATGGCTTAGACTTTCAGGCGACTTCTTTCGTTAACGGGGCAGTAACAGTTTCCTAGTATGCAGCAGACACAGGCACAGCAGCACATCTACACAGCGGGTCCGGAAGACTTTGCCGCCCTGACGGAAGTATGGGAAGCATCGGTGCGGGCCACACATCACTTTTTATCGGAAGAGGATATCCTGTTCTATAAACCCCTGGTGCAGCATGAGTACCTGGGGCTGGTGGAGCTGCATTATGTCAGAGATGCAAAAGGACGTGTTGCAGGCTTTCTTGGCACCTTAGATGGGAAAGTGGAAATGCTGTTCATCCGCCCGGAAAGCCGTGGGCAGGGCATCGGCAAAAAGCTGCTGCAATACGCCGTGCAGGCGTTAAAGGCAACTGCTTTGGATGTGAACGAGCAGAACGAGCAGGCAGTAGGCTTTTACGAGCACTTTGGATTTCGCACCGTGGGCCGTTCGGAGGTGGATGGCACGGGCAAACCGTACCCGATCCTGCATATGCAACTCCCCCGATAATGCTGCAAGCCCAAGAAGTACAGTACATCATGAAAGACATCCTCAAAAACTATAGACGCAGGCTTCTCAACCTCGGCTCCGGCAACAGGGCGCTGGTCTTGCTGCGCCTGTACCGGGAGCTGCACCTGGATGTGGAAGCGCTGGATTTCGTGAACGGCAAGCCTGCCTTTGAGGTGCTGGAGAAGCTGCTGAGCGGCAAGAAAAAGATCCCCCTGAGCCCTTATGCCGACAGCCGCCACGCGCCTGTGGCCGCTGTGAGCCGTCGCCTGCGGTTTATCAAGCGCAAGGCCGAAATGATTTTTGAGGAGCGCGGCAGCCGGGAGTTGTACTTAGGCTGGCCCTTTGTGCATGGCAAGTTCTCGGATGGCACGGCGGTGCGGAGCCCGCTGCTGTTCTTCCCGGTGAAGCTGCAGGTAAACGCAGCGCAGGAGTGGGAGCTGCAGCCCGACGAGGCGCAGCCGCCGCAGTTTAACCAGAGCTTTCTGCTGGCTTACGCGCACTACATGGGCACGCCGCTGGCTGAGGAGCTGTTGGAGCTGGATCTGAGTACCCTGCCGCAGCACCCGCTGGAGTTCCGCACCAAAGTATACGAACTGCTGAAAGAGCAGCAGCTAAGTATAAACGCGGGCCGTGAGTTCTTTACCGATAAGCTCAAACGCTTTACAGACTATAAAAAAGCCGATTACGAGGCAGAATATAAACCGGGGCAGCTGGAGCTGGAGCAGGAGGCCGTGCTGGGCATCTTCCCGCAGGCTGCGTCTTATTTACTCACAGATTACGATGCGCTGCTGGAGCAGGGCGAGCTGCAGGAGATGGAGCAGCTGTTCGGCACGCCCGAGGCAAGTATAAACGGGAGCACGCAGGCCCAACATACCTTCACGGCCTTTGCCCTGGATGCGGCGCAGGAGGCAGCGCTGCAGGCGGTAAAGCAGGGGCAGTCGGTGGTGGTGCAGGGGCCGCCGGGCACGGGCAAATCGCAGCTTATCTGCAACCTGGTGTCTGATTTTACGGCCAGGGGCAAGAAGGTGCTGGTGGTGAGCCAGAAACGCGCCGCCCTGGATGTGGTGCATAAGCGGCTCTCGCAGCAGGGGATGGGCGCTTTCGCTGCCCTCGTGCACGACATCAACGCCGACCGCAAAGCTATTTTCAACCAGCTGCGCGAGCAGATAGACCGGCTAGACGAATACAAAAAGCAGAACCTGGCGCTCAACAGCATCTACACCGACCGCACCTTTCTGGAAGTGAGCCGCGGCATCAACAAAAACCTGGAGAAGCTACAGAACTTCAAAGCCGCCCTGTTCGACATGAGCCGCTGCGGCTGGTCGCCTAAGGAGCTGTACCTGCGCAGCAGCCTGCAGCAGCCGCACATCCCGCTCCATTCATACTTTAAAAACCTGACCGCCGAGACCGTGGCGGAGTTTCTGCCGCGTTTGCGCCAGTATTTGCAAAAAGCCATACCCTGGCAAAAGGAGGAGTTTGTGTGGAAGGAGCGCCGCAGTATGGAAACGTATACTTTCCAGGAGCGGCAGGAGCTGGAACAGGTGATTGAGGCGCTGCCAGAGGAGCACGGCAGGTTGCAGCGAAGTATAAACGAGCTGAGCGGCTATACCTTCTTGCTGAGGGAGCTACCAACCTATACTTCTGCCTTAGAGGAAATAGCCCGGCTGCAGGAGCTGTTGGCACAGGAGGAGACAGGACAGGCGCTGCAGCTCTTGCTGCAGCGGCAGGTGGAGCCAAAGGAGCTGCAAAAGCAGGTGCTGCGGCTAAAGGAGCTGTACCTGGTTTGTCCGGCTCCGGATGCGGCCGTTGCCACCGAGGACCTGGTTTCCGTGAAAGCGGCCGTGGCCAAGTATGAGGAGCAGCAAAAGCAGCTGCTGGGGCGCATTACCTGGGCCTTTGCCCCCGAGAAGCAGCTGCTGAAAAAGGCGCTGGCCAAGTATAAGCTGGAGCTGGACGAGGCAGGCGTGGGCGAACTGCAGCGGCGCCTGGTGTTGCGGCAGCAGGCCGTGGAACTTATGCAGGGCATCAACCAAAGTATAAGATCAGACCTGAAAATAACGCAGCACCCCAGCGAGGTACTGCAAAAGCTAAAGGCCGTGGAGGAGGCCCTGCAGGCACAGAAACTGCTGCGCCAGCTGCACAAAGAGCAGGTGCTGCACGAAAAGCTGTTAAGTCTGGTGCAGCTGCCGGAGCATTTGCAGCGCCTGGTGCAAAGTATAAACGAGGCTGAAACAAAGTATAACCACTGGTTGCAGTGGCTCACGGAGGGGCAGATTTCGCGGTTAACGCAGGACGCGAAGTATAAAGAGGCCTTGCTGCAGGAGCTGCCGGAGGTGTTCGAGCATTTGGTGGCCTTCGATGCGCTGCTGACGTCCTTTACCGGTCCCGAACGCAAGGTAGCCGAGCTGCTGCAGGAACAGGGTATAAAAACGGCGGAGGAGGGCGAAGCGCTCCTGCTCAACAGCCTTTACCTGGCCTGGCTGCATGAGCTGGAGGGGCAGCACCCGGAGCTGCGCATGCCCAGCAACGGCGAGCTACAGCGGCTGGAGGAAGAACTGCAATTACTCTTGCAGCAAAAGCAGGAGCTGAGCCAGGAAATCGTGCTGTCGCGGCTCCGGGAGCAGGCCTACAAGGATATCGAGGTGAACCGATTGGGCAACCCAGTCACCTACCGCCGCCTGCACGCGCAGGTGAGCAAGAAGCGCAGCCTCTACCCGCTCCGCAAACTGTTTGCCCTGTTTTCCGAAGAAATGCTGGACCTGGTGCCCTGCTGGCTGGCCTCGCCCGAAACGGTGTCGGCGGTACTGCCGCTGGAGCGGTGCTTCGACCTGGTGATTTTTGATGAGGCCTCGCAATGCTACGCCGAGACAGGCATCCCCGCCATGCTGCGCGGCAAGCAGGTGGTGGTGGCCGGTGATGCGCAGCAGCTCAAGCCTTCCGATATTTACCGCGCACGCTGGAACGGGGCAGCCGGAGAAGATGAAGTGGAGGAGCTGTCGGCAGAGTCGTTGCTGGAGCTGTGCGGTTTATACTTGCCGCAGACCATGCTCACGCAGCACTACCGTAGCCGCTACCCCGAACTGATCGAGTTTTCGAACCGCTATTTCTACAAAAACAAGCTGGAACTGATACCGGAGTTGCTGGATGCTAATGCCCGTCAGCCGGCTATCACGTTTGTGAAGGTGCATGGGCTGTGGCAGGATAACCAGAACCTGCCTGAGGCGCAGCGGGTGGTGGAGCTGGTGCTGCAGTACCTGCAGGCCGGGCAGGAGGAACTGGGCGTGATCACCTTTAACTACAACCAGCAGATGCTGGTACAGGACCTGCTGGAGGAAGCGGCCCAGGAGCAAAACATCACCATACCTGCCTCCGTGCTGGTCAAAAACATCGAAAACATTCAGGGCGATGAGAAGGAGGTGATCATCCTATCGGTGGGCTATGCGCCGGATGAGAAGGGCCGAATGGCCATGCAGTTCGGTAGCCTGAACCAGAGCGGGGGCGAGAATCGCCTGAACGTGGCCGTGACCCGCGCCAAACAGGAGGTAGTGGTAGTGAGCAGCATCCGGGCAGAGCAGCTGCAGGTGGAGCACACCACACACGCCGGACCAAAGGTGCTGAAAGATTACCTGCACTACGCGCAGCAGGTCAGCCGCCGCTATTTCGAGTATGAGCCGAAGCACGAAAGTATGCCGCCGCAGGTGCCGCTGCTCAAGGAAGTGCTGGCCCGGCAGGTGCCGTACCTGAAGCCCGAGGTGCCTTTCGCCGACCTGACCTTGGTGAAAGAGGCTGCCTACCAGGGCGTGGTCCTCACCGACGATGACCTGTACTACAGTGCCCTCTCGGTGCGCCACACGCATGCCGATATTCCGCTGCTGCTGCGCCAGCGCCACTGGCCGTACAAGCGCGTCTACAGCCGCCAGTTCTGGGAGAAACCCGAGAAAACGGCAGAAGAAGTTAGAAAGGTAAAAGTTAGAAAGTTAGAAAGTTAGGAAGTATAAGTATAGGAGGCTTTTCTGGCACAAGCCTCCGCTTGTGTCTTGCTTTGTAAAAGCAACTAATCGTATCGGGTTGCTTTTGCTTCAGCTAGTATAGATCTATATGTGGGCAAAAGCGGACGCTTGCGCCAGAAGCTGCTCACTTTATACTTTCTATACTTCCCTCCGTACAAACTCTCTAACTCCTAAACTCTCTAACTCTCAAACTCAAAATCCCCTTGCTCTATAAGATCTTCACCGCCTACATCTACCTTCAAACCCTTTTCTGCGGATGTGGGCCCGACCGGCGCAACGGTGGTTTCGAGAAGCCGGGCTTTAAGTATAAACTGGAGCGGGTAGCACAGCTGGATGGCCAGATACAGGAAAGCTCCGGGCTTGCCCATGCCTCCGACAGCTCTACCTTCTGGACTCACGGCGACAGCGGCACACCGGCAGAACTGTATCGGTTTAATTTAGAAGGCGAGCTGCAGCAAACGCTGCCGCTGGAGCTGCAGAACCGCGATTGGGAAGATCTGGCCGAGAGCGAGGAGCACCTGTTTATCGGTGACTTTGGCAACAACCAGAACAGCCGTAAAGACCTGCAGATCCACATCCTGAGCAGGCAGAATCATACTTTGGAAGGCTCCTTATACTTCTCCTTTGAGGATCAGATGGATTTCCCGCCGGACAAAAACAACCTGCACTTTGACCTGGAGGCCTTTTTCTACTACCAGGATTCGCTGTACCTCTTCACCAAAAGCCGTGGCAACAACATGCAGGTAAAGCTTTATACCTTGCTGGCGCGGCCCGGCACCTTTGTGGCGCAGCTGCAGGAGCGCCTGCCGGTCAGTGCCATGGCCACGGCTGCCGCCCTTTCGCCGGACCAGCGCCAGTTCGCCATACTTGGCTACGGCAAAGTATACTTGTTTGGGGTACAGAACGGCCACATCAACCTAAGTGGGAAACGCCACTGCCTGAAGGTGGGCAGAACGGGCCAGGCCGAAGCCATACTTTATACCTCCGATAACCAGCTCCTCCTTACCAACGAAAACGGCAAGGTATTCCGCCTGACCTTCCGGCAATAACAAGCCTGGTTTATGATCCAGGGGTAAACGATAGACAAATAACGATCTACTGTATTAAAAGCGCCGTAGTAGGAGTATAAACCCAACGAAATAAACTATGCACACAACGATATTGGTAACAGGCGCCACCGGCACGGTAGGCCGCGAGGTGGTAAAGCAGCTGTCGATGCTGGATGGCGACATTCGGGTGAGGGCCGGGGTGCACTCCATCATAAAAGGCGAAAACCTGAAGCGCCTGCCGGGAGTGGAGATCGTGGAGATGGACTTTGAAGATCCTGACTCGTTGCATGCCGCTTTCACGCACGTAGACAAGGTGTTCCTGATCACGCCATTTGCCGCAGACCAGATACAAATGGCCAAAACGCTGGTGGATGAGGCTAGAGAGGCAGGGGTGAAGCACATCGTGAAGCTCTCGGTAATAGGCGCCGATGCAGAGCCGGGGCTTGCGCTCGGGCGCTGGCACCGTGAGATCGAGAAGTACATTGAGAACAGCGGCTTCAGCTATACTTTCCTGCGGCCAACTTCTTTTATGCAGAACTACATCAACTATAATGCGGACAGCATCAAAAAAGAGGGCAGGTTCTATGGCGCTACCGGCGAAGGAAAGGTAGGCTGGGTGGATGCCCGTGACATAGCTGCTGTGGGCGTGGAAGCGCTCACCAACGATGACCACATTGGGAAAGCGTATGACATTACAGGAGGAGAGGCCCTGTCGAACTACGAAGTGGCGCAGCTGATGGGCGAGGTGACAGGCAAGCCGGTGAACTATGTTGATGTGCCGGACGAAGCCGCTAAAAAGGGGATGACGGACCACGGCGTTCCGGGCTTTATGGCCGATGCCATGATAGAAGTGTACAGGGAGTACAGAGCGGGTAAATCCAACGAAACCACTGACACTGTAGAGCGTGTGGCCGGACGCAAGCCGCACACCATGCGCCAGTTTCTGCAAGACCACAAGGAGTGTTTTGTGTAGCCTATAGAACATCGCTTTACATATAACAAGCAAAAATCCCCTCCCGAAAACTCAGGAGGGGATTTTTTATAATATTAGCTAAACAGCCGTGTTATTCATCCAGGTTACGATAGCGGTCGCTGCGGCGGGTCTGGTAGTTGCCCTGGTCTCTGTCGGAGCCGCTGCCCTGGCCGTAGCCGCGGTAGTTCTCGCGCGAGCTGGAGCCACGGTTGTCGCTGTAGTACGACGTGCCGCTATCCATGGAGCCGTAACGGCTTTGGTCTCCGCCGTAGCCGCCTTGTCCATAACCGCCTTCACCATAGCGGCCCTGGCTTGAGCTGCCGGAACCGTAGCCACCCTGGCTGCTGCTGCCGGAGCCATATCCATAGCCGCCGCTCATGCCGCTGCTGTAGTTGCTATCACCGTAGCCGCCTCTGTTAGAAGACGATCTGCCGGAAGAGCCGTAACCGCCAGAGCTTCTGCCATAGTCCTGGCCATAGTCGCTGCCTTGCGAACCATACCTGGCTGAACGGCCGGAGCTATACTCATCGTTATAAGAGCCGCCTCTGGAGCCATAGCCTCCCTGGCTGCCGTAGCCGCCCTGCATAGAGCTCTGGGAATCCCAGCCACGCTGCGAGCCACGGTCATCTCTGTCGTACTCGCTCATGCCTCTGCTGGAGCCGTAGCCCATGGAGCCGTAACGGTCTCTGTCGCCGTAGCCGCCCTGAATTCCGCCTCTGCCTTGCTGGCCGCTGCCATAGCCGCCCTGGCGACCATAGTCACTTTGCTGGCCATAGCCCATGCGCTGGCCGTAATCGCCCTGGCCGTAGCTTTGCTGATAGCCTCCTTGCTGGCCTCTGCTGCTCTGTCCCTGAGATGAACCGTAGCCACCTTGAGAGGAGCCGTAACCACCTTGGGAAGAGCCTTGGCCACCGCCGCTCATGCCTTGTGATGAGCCATAGCTACCGCCGCTCATGCCCTGACTGCCGCCATAACCACTCTGAGAGCCCTGGCCGCTGTAACCACCCTGTGAGCCGTAACGGCCCTGGCTGCCGTAGCCACCCTGGCCACTCTGCTGGTTGTATCGGCCCATGCCACCCTGGTCGTTCATCACACCATAGCCGCCCTGGAAGTCGCCTTCACGGTCTTGGTAGCCACCCTGCATGCCGCCACGGCTGCCATACATGTCGCCGGACTGATCCTGCGAACGCATGCGGTTGCCTTCCATGCCGCCTTGGTTGCCGTAGTTAGCGCCCCCCTGCGAGCCCCAGCCTCCTTGCTGCGAAGACCCGTAGCTGCCCTGTGATGAGCCGTAGCCGCCTTGAGAACCCTGGCTGCCATAGTTGCTCTGCGAGCCGTAGTCGCTCTGATAACCGTAGCCGCTCTGGCCGCCATAGTTACCTTGCTGCGACCCGTAGCCGTAACCACCCTGGCTGCCATAGCCTCCCTGGTTCTGGTTCTGATTCTGGCCTCCTCGGTTTTGGCTGCTGTCCCAATCCTGCTGTCCCTGGCCGGAGCCTTGGAAGCCCTGCGAGGATCCGCTGGTCATGGAGCCATAGTTGCCATACTCCGAAAGGTTTCTGTTACGGTCAGAGTCGGAGCTGCTGCCGGAGGCAGAAGAGTCACTGCCAGACTTGGATGAGGTCGTGCTGCCGGATTTGCCTTCCTTTTTAGAGGATGAGCCAGACTTGGCTTTCGTTGTTGATGACTTACTTGTAGAGCCGGTTGTAGTTTTGCTGCCAGTGCTGCCGCTCTTCTGGGATGAGCCGGAACTGCCCATTTGGGAAGAGTCGCTGCTGCTGCCTGATTTATTTGAAGTACTGCCTGATGACGATGAGGAAGTCGGGTTAAGGCTGCTGGATGAGCTACCCGACATGTTGGAGTTTTGCTCCGTGTTTTGATTTTTTTCAGTCTCTTTCATAGTTCTGATCTCCTTAGTTTATAGTTGACGTTTATTAAGTTTGTTGTTCCCTGTCTGCTGTACCCGGTGCCGTCGGGAGTATATTCCGGCGCCGGATTTAAGTTTCCATTACGCTCAAAGATTACGTGATACTAGCTGTTTTAGAGTGTAACAGAACGTTTTAGCTATACGAACCATACCGCACATGGTTATTGCTATCTTGGAGTATAGCCCCTAAGAACTACCAGGGCGGCACGTGCTGTGCACCATGCCCTGGAGGTGGCGGGCGGCGTGGTTTTTATACTTGCCGCAGGCAGCTTTCATACTTGGAGAAAGTATGAAAAAGGCTATAAATAAAAAGAGTGGAGGTACAGGAAAGGGAGCGGGTAAGTGCCTGATGATGTTTTTGTTATTTATTTACAGGGATCTTTGCTACTATTCCGGAAGATATACTTACCTTTGTTCATAATTATTAATTATCATTCTAATGAAGACAGGTAAAGTAAAATTCTTTAACGTATCTAAAGGTTTCGGTTTCATCGTAGAGGATGACACTAATCAAGACATCTTCGTGCATCAGACAGGCCTGATCCACGAAATCCGCGAGAACGACCGTGTTTCTTTCGAGGTTAAGGATGGCAAAAAAGGTTTGAACGCTATCAACGTAGAGAGAATCTAAGTTATAAGCTGTCAATAGCCGTTAGGCATTGTAAAAGTCTTTTACCCGCTCAGGCATCTGGGCGGGTTTTTTTATTTACAGGCCATCCCTGCCCTGTTTTTCCTGGTTGCGTTCCTCGCCTTTCTCCAAGCCCTCCTGTATCAGTTCGTTTGCCTCCTGCTTGTCCTCCTGGTCCGCGCGCGGGTGTTCCTGGGCGTATTCGCGGTGTGGCTCATAGTTCAGGGTGATGAGGATGGGGAAGTGATCGGAGCCAAATTTTTCGAGGCGGCGCAGCCCCACCAACCGGAACTGCGGGTCATAGAACACGTGGTCGAGGGGATAGCGGAAAACGGGGATATAGGCGTTATAGGTATTATAGAAGCCCCGACCCACGCGCGGGTCTATCAGCCCGCTAATCTCCTTAAACAGCTTGGTGGTTTTAGACCAGGCCACATCATTCAAATCGCCGGCTACCACGGCAGGGTAGGGTGCCTTTTTGGCCTGCTTGGCAATAATGAGCAACTCTGCCTCGCGGGTCTCTGTGTTGAGCATGAGGCGCGGCGGCTGTGGGTGCACTGTGAACAGGCAGAACTTGTCGCCGCCCGGTAGCTCCACCACCGTGTAAAATGAAGGGATGCCGTCCTCCACCAGGTACCTGATGTCACTGTCGTGCAGCTTGTTTTTGCTCCAGAGCAGCATGCCGTAGGTGTTATCCAGTGGCTTCTTGATGGAGTATGGGTATGCCTCGTCAAGCACCTTGCACACATGGTCGTGCCATTCCTGGTCCGGTTCGTTCATGATCAGCATATCTGGGTGCGCTTCTTTTACCCGCTCCAGGAACCTGTCATACTTGCGGTTCACCATCCGCACGTTCGCTATCATCATGGTAAAGGAGTTGCTGGGGTTTTCCTTCTCCGTGCGCAGCGCCTCCACTTTCATGAGCGGCGTGAAATTGATGATGTAGCGCAGTTCGTTGAGTATGGCCAGCACCCACACCAGCACCATAATCATTTCGGATGGCCCCTGGATGCCAAACATGGACACGTAGGCAACTAGAACCCCTGTTAGTAAGATGGCCACGTGCAGGCGCGGGAAATCCAGCACCCGGATCCACCAGAGCGGCGATGTGATGAGGGGCAGAAAGGAGAATAGGGTGAAGGTAAAACCAAGTATAATGAGAGCGGTTTGCATTTGGCAAGGGTATTTTAATAGCAGGTGTAACTGCATACTACTATCTGCAGCCATTGGTTGCCTGCGCTACTTTTACGTATTTCAGCCAGACCAGGTAAGATCATACTTGTTGTGCGGAAAATAAAAATGTCCCGGCGCTGCCATGCATTGGCCACCGGGACAATTTTATACTTTTGGAAGAAGTGTTCCTTATTTATCGTCTGCGTCAGTGGCTACGCGCACGCCCACCGCCAGAATGTTGGGCAGGGGGTCGCGGCGCATGTACTGGGTCAGCTTTAGCCTGTAGGTGCCCTGCTTACCGAACCTCACGTTGTCGAGGGCGAGGGCCTGCAGGTCATAGATGTCGCTGGAGCCATTGCCCAGCGGCTTGCCTGTCTTAGAGTCCATCAGCAGCACCTCGTGCAACTTGGTTGAAATCTCTGCACTGTCGGGGCCGATTAGCTGGTGGCGCAGGTACAGGTTATAGTAATCATACTTCAGGTTGTAGCGCACGTTAAAGTAGACATCGTACACCTGCGTGGTGTCCTTTACCTCAAACTCAAAGACAGGGGCATTGTCGATCTGCCAATTACCCTGGGGCAAGTCTATGTTCTGCTCATATACCCGTGCCGGGTCGCAGGCGGAGAGCAGCAGCACGAGTGCCGCTGCCCACATCCTTACTAGTTTATGCATCAGTGCGTGGTGGTTTGTTACCCTGGTCTGGTTTCTTGCCTCTGAACGGCTTGCGTGAGCGCTTCTTAGAACGCTGCTGGTCGCCATCAGCCTGTGGCTGCGCACCTGCCTCCGGAGTACTGCCGGAAGTTTCCGGCCTTTCCCGGTGCTCCCTTGGCTCACGTCGTTCCCTCGGCTCGCGGTTCTCGCGCGGCGCGACACCTTCCTGGCCCTCCCTGTTCTTATTTTTGTTACGAGGCGGGCGCTGGCGGCGTGGCCGCTGCTCCTGCTGTGCTGCGCCATCCTGCGGCTGTGCCTGCTGGCGCTCCGGTCTTTCCCGCTTTGGTTGTTGAGAAGCCTCCGTAGCTACCCCTTCAGGCTGCTGCGGTTGATCTGAGGTAGCACCTGGCTTTTTCTTCTTCTTTTTCTTCTTCTTTTTGTTCTTGAACTTGTCGTCAAGACGCTCCAGGCTTCCCTCTACCTGTGCCACAAACTCGTTCTGCACTGGCTCCTCCTCAGGCTCGGTCAGCAGCGTATCTACAGCGACACCTTTCGAGTTCAGCTCCAGTATCTCCTGCACGCGCTCTACCGGCACCGGGTACCAGTTGTTGTCGCCTTTGTAGCCGAACCACATCATGCGCTTAAAGATGTCGGTTTTCTGAAGGATAGCATCACCCTGCTGGGTCTGCAGCGGCCGGTTTACGGTCGGGATATCCTTCAGCGCATCCATGTATGTTTCCAGCTCATAGTTGAGGCAGCATTTCAGGCGCCCGCACTGGCCGCTCAGCTTGCTTGGGTTCAGCGACAGGTTCTGGTAACGCGCCGCGGTGGTGGAAACGCTCTTGAAGTCGGTGAGCCAGGTAGAGCAGCAGAGTTCGCGGCCACACGACCCGATGCCACCCAGGCGGCCGGCTTCGTGGCGCAGGCTTATCTGGCGCATCTCGATGCGGATCTTGAACTCCTCGGCCAGCTTCTTGATCAAGTCGCGGAAGTCCACGCGGTCATCGGCCGAGTAGTAAAAGGTGGCCTTGCTTCTGTCGGCCTGGTACTCCACGTCCGAGAGCTTCATCCTGAGCCCGAGCTGCTGAATAATCTCGCGGCTGCGGTACATGGTGGTGCCTTCCTGGTCGCGGGCTTCGTTAAACTTCTCCATGTCGCGCTCAGTGGCAATGCGGTAGATGCTGCGGATCTCCTCGTTGTTATCCACTTTCTTCTTGAGCATCTGCAGGCGCACGAGCTCCCCCTTCAGCGACACGAAACCGATGTGGTGGCCGTTCGGCACATCCACTACCACGGCGTCGCCGGTCGTCAAATCTAACCGGTTTATGTTTCGGAAGAAATCCTTTCGGCCCCCCTTAAATCGTATCTCGACAATGTCAAACTCCTCAAACGACGTTGGTATCTCCATGTCGCTGAGCCAGTCGAACACGTTTAAACGGTTACAGCCTCCTGTGCTGCACCCGCCGTTGCTTTTGCAGCCACCTGGTTTGGTGTCAGTGCCGCATCCGCCACTTGAACATGAACTACATCCCACAATTGTATCTCCTTTATATAGCTAGGCTAATTCTTGTTTTCAAAATCAATTATCAACAAATATACTAAATTTTTAGGCTTTTACTTTTGTGCCTCCTAAAAGTACAAGTATGGCAACAACGCTTCGTCGCCATTGGTGCCACCCCGGAAGCGGGGTAATTAAGCTATTTACGAAAAAAGGCGCACATAGCTATGCGCTGGGAAATAAAGTATAATTTTAGGGGATGCTTCGGAAGTTACTGTCTCATGCGGCAATCTATGGCCTGGCGGCGCAAATGCCGCGCATAGCCGGTGTGCTGGCCCTGCCCATCATCACCCCCTTCCTCACCACGACCGATTATGGCGTGGCCGGTGTGGTGACCGCCTATGTGACAGTGCTGGGCGTTGTGCAGTCGCTGGGGCTGAGCGTGGTGATGGTGAACGCCTACGTGAAGCACCCGACCCGGTATAAGTGGGTGTGGCGGCAGGTAGGAGGCCTGCTGTCTCTATGGACGCTGCTATTTGGGCTCATCTTTTTCGCTGTTTTATACTTTGCCATTCCCCAGGAGGCTGACGAGGACCGCTTACAGATTGCTTTGCTGTTTACAGTGCCTACCATGCTTTTCACCACAGCAGAGGTGCAGTCAAATCTGTATTACCAGCTTGCGCAGAAGCCCCTTTGGTTTGCTGTGCGGTCTGTGCTGGCAGGCATGGTAGCGGTGGGGGTAAACATCTATGCGATAGCTTACCTCAGGTTAGGTTATATGGGGTGGTTCTACGGCAACTTCTTTGGGCTGGCGCTGGCCTTTATCTTCAGTGCCTACACCACCTACTACTCCTTAAAGCTATGGCCTGTTTTCAGGGTTAACCTGAAGCAGATGAGGGAATATTTAAAGGTCTCGTTACCTGTGCTGCCTCACTATTTCGCCTCCAGCATGCTGATTACCTCTGACAGGTTGGTGCTCAGCGCGGTGAAGGTGCCTGTGCCGCAGATAGGCCTGTATAGTCTGGCTGCTATTTTTGGTTCTTACTTTAATCAGCTTTCTGTTGCCGTGTCGGAAGCAGCCAACCCCTTTTACCTGCAAATGCTCTCGCGAAACAATGAAAGGTACCGGCTGGCTGCCAGGGATCTAACTTTTGGGCTGGGGGCTGTGTTTCTAGTCGCCACCTTTACAGGAAGCATCTGGATGAAGGAGATCTTTCAGTTGCTATTACGCAATCAGCAACTCCAGGTAGCCTATCCTATTGCTGTGCTTTTGCTGATGGGGTACAATTTCAGACCGTTCTACATAGTGGTTAATAACCTGCTACTCTACCAGGAGAGAACGAACCAACTTTGGCGGATCTCAGTGGCGGCCGTTGTGGGCAATATCATCTTAAGCCTGCTATTTGTTCCTGTTTTCGGCTATAAGGCAGCTGCGTTCACCACATTTGCTGCGTTAATGTATATGGGCTACGCAGGCCTGTGGCTTAAAGAGTTCTCCCTGCGTAGTGGCGCACGCTACTACCCTTTTCGGTGGCTATCCGTGCATTTGTTGTTTACTGTTCTGGCTTACTACGGTGTAGAGTTGAGCGTAGGATGGAAACTGGCACTTACGATCTTCGTTCTAGCTGTTACGGCCCTGCTATTCTCCAAGTATAAAAGCAGGTTCTACCACGTCAGCCTGACATAACTTTTCTGTAAAGCTGCATGAGCTTCCGATGCTGTACCTTGTTATCGAAGTTTTGTTTTACATATTCCCTGCCGGCCTGTCCCATTTTGGCTCTGAGTCCAGCGTCGCGCAGCAATATATCAAGTTTAGCAGCAATCGCCTGCACATTCCCTTGAGGAACAACAAATCCGGAGACGCCATCGATTAGACCTTCTGGTAAACCACCGGCGTCGCTTACCACAACCGGCAATTCCATACTTTGCGCTTCCTGTACAGCTAAGCCCTGCGTCTCTACTTCGCCGTCTTCTGCCACTATGCCCGCCAAAACAAACACCTGTGCTCTATCATAGAAATCGAGTACCTGCTCCTGGGTGGCAGCGCCATGTAAAAAAACATGTCCTTGTAGCTGTAGCTCTCTTATCTGTTCCTCGAGTTGTTCCCGCAGTACTCCTTCTCCCACTATGTGGTAGGCAATATCAGGATATGTACTTTGGAGTACTTTAATGGCTGCTATGCTATACTCTAAGCCTTTGAATGGTACCAGTCGGGCAACCGTAACAACGGTTGGGCTGGCAGTATTGCTTGGAGACCGTTGCTTCCTGAACTTATCAGTGTCCAGGCCAACGGGTAAGACTGTGATTTTATTTGACGGGATTCCAAGTGTCTCAACAGTTTTTCTGGTGAAAACTGAGCTAACAGTGAAGGCATCGCACTGAGGGATCAAGTCCCTGTATAGGCCCTTTCGGGAGTAGTGGGTAGGCCAGGAGAGGAAATCTTTGTCGTTTACATCAAATCCATGGAAAGAAGTTATAAGCTTACCCCGCAGCAAGCCGACTTCCCGAAAGTTTACTGCCTTGATGCCATTCGGCCCGAACTGGCAGTGCACTATGTCAAAGCGCCCCTTCCCTAGGAAGGGCACGGCATCGTAGAAGAACTGAAGGTTAGCAGCATACTTGCCGTACTTAGGGAAGTTCAGTGTTCTAAGTAAGGGAGAGCAGTTAGGTAGATGTTGGAGAAGAAGATAAATTGCCTTTATCACCCGTTTGAGCAGGTTTTTTGGAATGTGTGGCCGCTCAATAGTTTTAGAAAGCAGGTCATATTCCATGAGTAAGGAATGCATAGGCATTACATCAGTTTTTCCCCAGGAAAAAATCGTTACCTCGTGACCTTCATCGAGCAGCTCTTTTAACTGATTAAGCAAGTAAGTTTCAGACTGGTAAGGGAAATGGCCAACGCAATACGCAATTTTTAGCTTCATGATTTTCAGGGGGAGAGGTGGGAGAGTTTAAACTGTAGCGCAATAACTTTTTATATTTCTCTTCCCAAAGCTACTTTTTGATAGAGTAAGGCGAGCTCCCAGCCTTTAGTATAGCCAGAAAACCTGTACTGCAGAGATTTGAGTATAAAGTATAATTTCGCGTAGGGCTTGCTTCGCATCATAGATAAGCAAGTAAATTCGTTTTGTATAATTCTCTTATTTCTCAAAGTAACCTCTTGCGGACTTTTGGTACTCCCAGAAACATAATGTATAATTTCAGGAGCCGGGGTATAGAGTATCTTGTACTCCAAATCGGCAAACTGGTAGCACCAAAGCTTATCTTCTTCATACATAAAGAACGTATCGTCTAGCTGCTGCCCAGGTAGCTTTTTGATAACGCTTTTTTTTATCATAAAGAAGGTTGCCCAAACCCAGTCTGCATAAACTTCCTTGTCATGATTGAAGTAGTCGCCTAGAAATATACTTTCCCTGGCTGCGGGAGTCATGATGCGATAAAGGCGCAGTAACTCGGCTACTAGTAGCTTTATTGATGGGAACCGTTGCGCAACGGACTGTACCTCGCCTCTGCTTGTTACTACTTTACAACTTACAGCGGCTAATGTATTCTCTGAAAACAGTCTTTTATAAGCCAGATAAACCGCATTGTTTATCAGCCTAGTATCGCTGTTTAGCAGTAATACCGCTTTGCCTTTTGCTTCTCTAAGACCGAAGTTTACACCTTTAGAGAAGCCAAGGTTAACAGAGCTCTTCAAAAGTACGATTTCAGAAAACTTGTCTTTGAATGCTTCTGCCGGGCACTCAGATGAAGCATTGTCTACAAGTATAATCTCAAAGGTTACATGTTGTGTCTTTTCATATATAGACTCAATACATCCACATGTCAGCTGGAAAGTATTGTAGTTTAAGATTATGATAGAGACATCAATCATTCAACTTTGGGCAGGTTAAGTAACTTTACTTATAAAGATAAAACAACAGGAGCATGCTTTAGGTATGCTTCTACAAAAAACTCGATATACTTCCATTTATGGCTACAGCCCTTTGCAGAAGATGATCGGTGTGAATTTAAAGGTTATACCCTGATTTATGAGCCAGCATGTTCATTCAGCATTGTAATATCGAAAGTTTTACCGTAGATGTATACCTTAACCAGAACGATTTATGATGCCAAATTTCCGCTTCTCCTTCCTAACCGCCAAAGACCTGCCGCAGCTGCGCAACACTTTCCTGGAGGCATTTGCCGACTATGTGGTGCCGGTGCAACTCTCGGAGGAGCAGCTGAAGGATAAAGTGGAGCGGGAAGGGATCGTGCCTGGCTTCAGCGTGGGCGCCTATGTGGGCGCGGAGATGGTGGGGTTTATACTTACCGGGCTGGGGGAGTGGCAGGGCAAGTCAGCCGCCTACAATGCGGGTACCGGGGTGGTGCCCATGTACAGGGGGCATAGCCTGACGCAGCAAATGTATGCTTTCCTGCTGCCAAAGCTGCGCGAGAGTGGTGTGGAGCAGTGTGTGTTGGAGGTAATCCAAGGGAACATGCCTGCCGTCAGGGCTTATAAGAAGATTGGCTTTGAGCTTACCCGTTCGCTCAGCTGTTTCCGGGCCACTAAACAGGAGCTGCTGCTGGAGGGAGAGTCACCAGAGCAGGTGACTATTTCGGGGGTTACGCTGCCCGACTGGGGAACGTATAGTAGTTTCTGGGAGGTGGGGCCAACCTGGCAGAACGACATAAATGCGATTAAGCGGAGCAAGCGGCAAGCACACACCCTGGAGGCTCGTAACATGCAACAGGAGGTGGTGGGGTATATCTCTTTCTTCCGGAAAAACGGGGCCGTGGCCCAACTGGGGGTAGCCGAAGGCTGGCGCGGCAAAGGGATCGGCACAACGCTGCTGCGCGAGGCAGTAAAGCAAGTGGAGGCTCCGGCAGTCATGTTCATCAACATAGAGGATGCTGCCCAAAGTATACTCTCTTTTATGAAAGGGCGCCATTTCAGGCTTTTGCTTAAGCAGTATGAGATGCTGATGCCGATCGTGTAAGTATAGACAGGGAAAGGGTGGCGTTGTGCTGCGGCTGGTTAAATACGTACCTTTGCAGCCTGAACTATAAAAATGACTGACGTATGAACATGGCATGGTTTTACCTGATCCTGGCAGGCATCTGTGAGATTGGCTGGGCCTTTGGCCTGAAGTATAGCGAGGGGTTCACCAAGCTTGGCGTAAGTGTGGTAACCGTTATCGTGATGATCCTGAGCTTTGTGCTGCTCGCGCAGGCCATGAAAACGCTGCCGCTGGGCACCGCCTACGCCATCTGGACGGGAATCGGCGCTGCCGGCACCGCCATACTTGGTATCCTCTTTCTAAATGAGCCCCGCGATCTTATCCGCATTTTCTGCATCCTGATGATCGTAGGGGGCGTAGTAGGGCTGAAGGTGTTCTCTGGGGCAAAGTAGGCTACTCTATCAGGTATACTTCCAGCGTATCTTTTGTGAAGAGGTAGAGGTGCTTATCACCCACCAGCGCAGAAACATATGCCTTCTGTAGCGGCAGCTCCAGCACGCGTTCGTGCCGAGTATAGAGGTCATGGAAGTATAGCTTGCCCTCCCTTACAAAGTATAACTCGTTATTTCTGAAGCCGATGTGGTGCAGACCGGTGTAGGGCAATTGATTTTTATAATTGCCCAGGTTGTCGAACACCAGGATACCACTGTTAAAATCGAGCAGGTATACCTGGTTCTGGTACTCACGCAGCTGGCGCACGTCAAACGCCTCACGGTTAAGCAACAGATTTAGGGGCGTTTCCACGGTTATCTGCCGCATGGCAGAGCTCAGTTTACTCAGCGTCAGACTGGTCTCGTCGAAAAGCCAGTAACCCAGGTCGCCGGCCGGGGCTGCTACTTTGGCGGTGCCCTCGTATGGCAGGTCCAGCAGGCCGGAGGTGCTGATGGGGCGCAGAAACCGGTCTAGTAAGGTGATTTCCTGGCTGCCCTCGTAAAACAACACGATCTTCATCGGATTCCAGGCGTGTATGCTGCTGATGCGGCCGCGGGAAGGAGGGGAGTAGGTGTCCATGGGCTTGCCTGCCGGGTTGAGGCGCAGCAGGTTCAGGCGTTCGTCCAGCAGGTATATATTCCCGTTGCGGTCCTGGGAGATGGTGGTGGCAGAACCGGTGCTTAGACTATGGCTATAGGTAAGTACGGGCGCCTGCAGCGTGTCCTGTGCCAGCGCCAGCAGCGGTGCCAGCAGCACCAGCCAAAGTATAAGTATGGATCGGTTAGCCTTCAAAGGTCTTCAATTCCAGTTTGTCGCCATCATAAACACCGTACGTGCAAAAATTGACCCATTCTCCGAGGTTCACATACTGCGCGTTCTCCCCGATGGGCATTTCCAGGGGTAGATGGCGGTGGCCGAACACATAATAGTCATGGTGCTGCCGCTGCTCCACTTCCTGGCTATACTGCACCAGCCACTCCCGCTCCCCAAAAAACTTCTCGTCCTTCTCCACATTACTGATGCGGCTCCTTCTGGACCAGGCATTGGCGATGCCGATTCCGGTGTTGGGGTGGATGCGGGCAAAGAGCCACTGGCACATCTTGTTGTCAAACACCTTTTTCAGCACTTTATAAGTATGGTCGCCGGGACCCAAGCCGTCGCCGTGGCCAATGTAGAAGGATTTGCCGCCGATGTTGGTAGAGATTGGCTCACGGATGATGGGGATGTTGAGTTCCCTGGGAAAGTAATCAAACATCCACATGTCGTGGTTCCCCGTGAAAAAAAGCACGGGCAGGCCGGCATCAGTCAGCTCGGCCAGTTTACCCTGCAGGCGGATATAGCCCTTGGGAATGGCATGTTTATACTCAAACCAGAAATCAAAGATATCGCCCAGCAAAAGGATGGCGGCCGCATCCTGCTGAACCATCTCCAGCCACCGCACAATCTTCTTCTCACGGACCAGGCTGCTTTTGGCATCGGGCACACCCAAATGGAAGTCGGAAGCGAAGTATACTTTTTTGCCTGGCGCCAGCTCGTTAATGCGGAAGGTCATCAATCAGGAATAAGACTAATTGCTTGGGGCCATGGGCGCCCATCACAAGGGTTTTCTCAATGTCGGCGGTGCGGCTCGGGCCGCTCACCAGCGACACCATCGAGGGGAAGTTCTCTTTATACTTGTCGCGCACGCGCTGCAGGCCATCCTTTATATCGGGCACCAGTTGGCTGGCCTTGGCCACGACCAGGTGCGTGGCCGGGTATACGCTCAGGCGGCGGCCCCCGGCGTTGGCAGAGCTCACCAGGATGCTCCCGGTGCGGGTGATCAGTGCCTCGCAGGTGGTCAGGCCGGCTTCTGTACTTTGCAAAAACCCTTCCTCATCGGCTGTGAAGTCGATGCCTGCCTGGTGAATAACACTTTGCAGATTGGGCTCCCAAATGCACAGGTGCTGCAGGTTCTGCTCCTTCTTGTACACGTATAGCTGGTCGAAGAAATCTTCCTCGTGCTCACAGTACACAAACACGCCTGCATTTTTGATGAAGTTCTCCGCAAACACCACCGACATATCCTCCAGCGGCACGGGCGGGTGCAGCGGGGAGGCGAAGTCGGGGGTAGGAGGCAGAAAAGGCGCCGACTTAGCCAGCGCCTCTCTTACCCTTCTTAATACAATTTCCTTTGATTTTGCTTCGTACATGCCTGGTTAGATCAAGCTGTTCTCGAATTTATGTTATCCCGCTCAGCAGGGGTGTTGCCGTTATCCAGCGGCGTGCCGGGTACGGAGCCTTCCTCTTGCTCGGGGTGCTCTGTCTGGCCAAGTTCCACCGGGTGCTGCTGCTCCACCTCGCTCTTGGTCTGGCTGCGGTCGGTTCCGGCGGTGTGGGCCTGGTAGGTGGTCAGGGCCTCAAACGGGCGAGGGCCAACCAGGCGCTCCAGGTCGCTCTGGAACAGGATCTCTTTCTCCAGAAGCTCCTGCGCCACCACTTCCAGCTCGGGCGCCTTAGATGTTAGCAGTTGCTTGGTGCGCTGGTAGGCGGCGTCGATGATCTTGCGCACCTCCTGGTCTATCGTCTCGGCGGTAGCTTCCGAGTAGGGCTTGTTGAACGACATTTCAGACTGCTTGGAGTCGTAGAACGAAACGTTGCCGATCTTATCGTTCATGCCATACATGGTCACGATGCTGTAGGCCATTTTGGTGATACGCTCCAGGTCGCTCAGGGCGCCGGTGGAGATCTTGCCGAACACGAGCTCCTCGGCGGCGCGACCACCCAGGGCCATGCACATCTCGTCAATCAACTGCTCGGTGGTGTACAGGAACTGCTCTTTTGGTAGGTACTGCGCATAGCCCAGCGCGGCGACACCACGCGGCACGATGCTCACCTTCACCAACGGGTCGGCGTGCTCCAGGAACCAGCCGGCAATAGCATGACCAGCCTCGTGGTAGGCCACAATCTTTTTCTCCTCCGGAGAGATGATCTTATTCTTCTTCTCCAGACCACCAATCACGCGGTCTACGGCATCATTAAAGTCCTGCTGGTCTACCGCTTTTTTGTTGCGGCGGGCAGCGATCAGGGCCGCCTCGTTACATACGTTAGCGATCTCGGCACCGGCAAAGCCTGGTGTCTGGGCAGCCAGTTTCTTCGCGTCCACATCCGGCGCCAGTGTAAGCGGGCCAAGGTGCACGTTAAATATCTCGGTACGCCCGTTGATGTCTGGCTTGTCGATGCTGATCTGGCGGTCGAAACGGCCAGGGCGCAGCAGGGCAGAGTCTAGGGTGTCGGGGCGGTTGGTGGCGGCAAGTATGATCACGCCGGAGTCGGTGGCGAAACCATCCATCTCCACCAGCAGGGAGTTCAGGGTGTTCTCACGCTCGTCATTTCCGCCTGGCGTGGCACCACGGCTACGGTGGCGGCCAATGGCGTCAATCTCGTCGATAAAGATGATACAAGGGGCCTTCGCTTTTGCCTGCTTAAACAGGTCGCGCACACGGGCAGCACCCACCCCCACGAACATCTCCACAAAGTCAGAGCCTGATAGGGAGAAGAAAGGAACATCCGCCTCGCCGGCCACGGCCTTGGCAAGTAACGTTTTACCGGTTCCCGGAGGGCCTACCAGCAAAGCGCCTTTTGGTATCTTGCCTCCCAGTACGGTAAACTTAGACGGGTTCTTCAGGAATTCCACGATCTCCTGCACCTCTTCTTTTGCTTCCTCCAGGCCGGCCACATCCTTGAACGTGATCTTCACCTTGTTCTCAGCGTCGAAAAGGGCTGCTTTGGACTTGCCGATGTTGAAGATCTGGCCACCCGTGCCGCCCGATGTGACGCGGCGCATCAGGAACCAGAAACCAAACAGCAGCAGTATTAGGAAGCCCCACTGGAAGAAAAAGTCGGCAAAGCCTGTGCGCGTTTCCGGTGTAAGCGGTACTTTTTGCTCGCGTGCCACATCTGCCTGCAGTTTATCCAGGTCTTCTTTGAAAGACTCTGCCGAGATCACCTGGAAGTGATAGTGTGGGCCCTGGTCCATGGTAAGCATACCACGGTCGTTGAGCTCGGCTTTATATTTATCGTTCTGAAGCGCCTCTTTCTCAAGGTATACTTCCACGGTTTTGCCATTCACGAGGGTCAGTCTGTCGACATCCCCGCTGAGCAGCATCTCCTCAAAGTCCTGCTGCGTGGTCTCTACAGAGGAGTTGCTCTTGTTTAGGTAGGTCAGTCCGAAGATAAGCAGGATCAGCACAGCCAGCATCCACAGCTGCATGGTAGGGCGCGGTGGGGTGTTTGGTATGATCGGCTTTTTCTTCTTGTTGTTGCCTTTATTATTTTTTTCTGCCATTGATAGTTTAAATATCGATTGTATGGGAAACAGGGGCCGGCTCTAAAAGTTTTTCAGGCCGTGCCCGGGTTGTTACACAGACTCCACGTGCTCTATCCTGGCGTCGCCCCAAAGCTCCTCCAGCGCATAGAACTCACGCTTGTCTTTCAGGAAAACGTGTGCTACTACATCCACATAATCCAGCAGCACCCACTCTTTGTTGATGCGGCCTTCGGTCTGCCACGGGTTCTGGGCAGTTGCCTTATACACTTCCTCCTCAATAGAGGTAGCAATGGCGTCGAGTTGCGTGTCGGAGCTTGCGGATGCTATTACGAAGTAATCTGATACAGCGTTTTTAAGTGATTTAAGGTTCATCACCACTATATCGGAAGCCTTTCTCTCCTGCATGCCTTTCACTACAAGCTCTGCCAATATGTCGGAAGTAGCCTCAACCTTGGTTTCTTTCATTTGCGCTCTTTAAATTTGATGTACAAAAGTATTAAATTCTCCTCTAATTATATGTTGCCTAATACGCTGTTTATGGGTCAGCAGCTGTTTTTTATCGCAGCTTGCGCCTCCACTAACTCAGAGGCCCAGCAGCTTCTTATCAAAAATGAAGCCACAGAGGGCTGTACCGTCATTACGCACCGGCAAACGCAGGGGCGCGGGCAGCGGGGCAATAGCTGGGAGGCGGAGCCGGGCCAGAACATCACCCTCTCTGTGATCCTGTCGCCCACGTTTGTGGCGGTGCGGCAGCAGTTTTACCTCAACATGGCCGTATCGCTGGGCGTGCTCGACCTGCTGCGCGAACTGGGCCTGCCGCAGGCCCAGGTAAAGTGGCCCAACGATTTATTCTTTGAAGGTAAGAAACTTGGCGGGATTCTGATAGAAAATACGATAAATAGCCAGACACTACAACACAGTATCGTCGGGATTGGTTTAAATGTGAACCAGACAAGCTTTGCTTCTCCAACGGCTACCTCCATGGCTAACGTATGCGGCCATGCTTTTAACCTGGAGAAAGTGACGATGCGCCTGCTGGAGTTGCTGGAAAAACGCTACCTGCAGCTGCGCAGCGGCCATGCCGCCCGCCTGAAGTATGAGTACCTGCAAGGCCTCTACCGCTACCAGGAGGTGCACCCGTTTAAGATCGGCAGCCAACAGGTGCAGGGCCAGATACAGGGCGTGGGCGAGGACGGGCGCCTGGCGGTGGAGATTGAACGGGAGCTAAGATACTTTGACTTCAAGGAGATAGCGCACGTGGTGTAAGCCGATCCTTCCTGCTATAAAAGTATAAAGTATGAATAAGGCCGTGCGGGAGGGTTTCCCGCACGGCCTTATTCATACTGCGTTACATCGCCCCGATTACTGTACAATTAGCTTCTGCACCTGTCGTTCGTTCTCGTCCTGCATGTGCACATAGTATAAACCTTTCGGGATATTGAGCTCGGCTATACTTAATTGTATCTCCTGGTGGCCCGGCGCCACTTCCTGCGTGTACATGGTGCGGCCGTTCCTGTCCGTGATCGTTAGCTGGGCGTTGCTGTTGCTGCTCAAAGCCACATGTACATAGTTAGTGGTGGCAGGGTTAGGGTATACCTGTAAGCCGGTGTTGGCAGAGGCAGCGCTGCTGTTTACGGCTATTACTTTGCTGTACTCATACTGCCCGTCAAAGTCTACCTGTCGTAAGCGGTAGTAGTTCGTGCCTGGGGCGGCTGTCTTGTCGGTGTAGCTATACTTTAAGATCGTAACCGAGTTGCCGGCACCTGCTACTTCCGCAATCTTCTCAAAGCTTTTGCCATTCTGGCTCCGTTCCACCTCAAATTTCTCGTTCTCGTCTTCCGATGCCGTGGCCCACTCCAGCGCAATACCGCTCCGGGTGGTTTTGCCTTCAAAAGACAGCAGTTCTACTGGTAGTGGCGTAATGGGCTCATCCTCACAGCTGATCGTGTTCAGGCCAGCGCTTTCGAAAGTATCACCAGCCGTCATCGTTATCTGGAAGTATGGCTCCAATTCATAGAGGTCGTTCGGAACCAGAATAGCGAAAACGTCGGTGGCTCCGCCGGCATAGCCGTTCGTGTTCTGTGCCTCAAAGGTGATCAGGTTAGCTTCCTGATCCACTGTTACCTGGTATTGGTAATTCATGCCTTTGTACACTCCGCCGTTCGTCATGCCGGCCACGCTGATGGGGGCCGGCGTATCCGTCGTTTCAATGGTGATGCTGTTAACGTTCTCCTCCGTCAGGTTCTGAACCATCAGGTTCACGGTTGTTGTGCCATCGCCATTATCTACTGCGCCAGTAAAGGCAAAATTGGCATTGTCACGCTCCACTACGCAAGCATCTGGGCGGGTAACCGGGCTGCAGGCATTCAGGTCAAACACGACCTGCTGGCTCTGCGTGATCTCGTTTCTGTTACCGTCTGTGTCTCCTCGTAGGGTAGCGCGAACGCGCATGGTGGAAAGCGCCTCAAAGTCAGCATTCGTTAAGTTGAAGGTAAAAGTGTCGACTGCGCCGCCGGTCAGGGAGTAGGTTTGCTTGGCGTTAAATTGGATAGCGTTAAATGGGGTATTTACCTCGTTAGGCCCCTGCTCGCTTGTTTTGCCGTTCCTTACCCGGTATTTAGGCGCTTCCTCGTGGTAAATGCTGGCTGGCCCTGCCGCTTCAGACCCTTCCGGCAGCTCAAAGGCAATGTAGGCCAGTTCATCGCAGTTCACCTGCAGGCCAAACTGCACCTGCACCAGGCCTTCTTCTGGCTGCGTGGCGCCAAGGTACTCAAAGGTATAGCATTCAAACCTCTGTATACAGCCGCCAGTCGGCTCGGGGCGTTGGGCTTGAGCCCAGTGGATGGAAGCAATTAACGTGAGGACAAATAAAAGTATATATTTTTTCATGATGTGCGTTATTTGGGGTAATAAAAAAATGCAATTGTGTGCTATATTGTATTAACGGCTTAATATAAATGTAGTTGCACTGTAATTTTGGATATTATGAAGTAAGTGTTTGTGTAAATTACAGAGATGTGCCTGTTTTAGCTTCTTGTAAAGCTTTGCTGAAGCTATAGAACATGAAGTTATGTTGCCTGATTTTGGACTTAGCTGCGATACATACAGAGGGTGTGAGGTGGGTTATTGGTAAGGTGTCTTGCTGAATAATGCTATTGTTGTGAGGGTTTGATTCTGGACGTGGTGTGCCTGGGAAGTAGGAAGTGCGTATCCGTGGTGCAAACGCGGGTGCAGGTCTTTAAAAGAGGAACAATTTTTGAAGGGATGCTGAAGAAGAAGGTGTGCCGAAACGTACCGGCTTCATTCACAAATATTTTAAAAATTTAATTTACAGATTTGGCTTTTTAAGCTATCTTTGGTTTGAAAGTCGAAAGTGTAGTGCTATATACTATAACATCAAGACGCCAACGTATGAGAATTTTTACAAGATTGATATTAGTGACCTCGCTTATAAGTGCCCACCTGGTGAGCTTCGCCGGCGTGACCCCAACCTATAACGGAGGAAATAAGCTCTGGAAGCTGATGCCGGAAAAATCCTCGCAGCTTTCTGTGTCGGCGAACAATGCCAGGCCAGCCTTCGTGCCTAAGGAAGATCATACCTGCTCCAAGATCTATGCATCGGCGGTAAGCCAGGTGTTCCACGTGGTGGAGAAGAAGCAGAGCAAGAGCATGTACGCCAACATTACGCTGGCCGCCTTTGCCCCGGGTAATGACGTAAAGGCCTCGCTGCCTTCTATCAACGCCTATCCGAACCCGTCGCGTGGTTTTACAAGGTTGGCCCTGAACCTGCCGGGTAACGACAACTATAAGATCAGGATCTCCAACACCATCGGAAAGGTGCTGGCGGTGCAGGAGGTTGCCCCGGCCGAGAGAGCCAAGGTGGACCTGGACCTGACGAGCCTGCCATCGGGCGTATACTTCTACAGTTTGCTGGTAAACGGCAAAACAGTGGAGACCAAGCGTCTTGTGCTTCAGAAATAACAGGCTCCCCATTGGAGCCAACCTGATAGAAAGCCGGCCCTTGTGCCGGCTTTTTCATTATAAACTTCTAAAAATAGCCGGCTGCTTTACTTAAATTTATTATTTTCGGGGCTGAATCTACTAACGCTATGACGGATTATCGGAAGGCAAATAACCTCGTAGGCTGGGTCGTGTTTTTGATCGCGACAGCCGTTTATGTGCTAACACTGGAGCCAACTGCCAGCTTCTGGGATGCCGGCGAGTTTATCGCCTGCTCTTACAAACTGTTGGTGCCGCACCCTCCGGGGGCTCCTTTTTACCTTTTAATGGGCAGGCTGTTCTCCATGTTCGCCTCCGACGTGACGCAGGTGGCCTGGTGGGTCAACCTGCTCTCGGCGCTGGCCAGCTCGTTTACCGCCCTCTTTCTGTTCTGGACCATCACCATACTTGCCCGCAAAGTGCTCCTGAAAGAGGGGGCCGCGCCAACCAAAGGCAATACGTGGCTGATCATGGGCAGTGGTGCCGTGGGGGCGCTGGCCTATACTTTCTCTGACTCGGCCTGGTTCTCGGCGGTGGAGGCAGAGGTGTACGCCATGTCGTCGTTCTTCACGGCCATTGTTTTCTGGGCGATGCTGCGCTGGGAAGAGAAGGTAGGGGAGGCGCACTCGGACAAGTGGCTTATCCTAATCGCCTACCTGGTAGGCCTTTCCATCGGCGCCCACCTGCTGAACCTGGTAACCATCCCGGCGCTGGCCTTTATCTATTACTTCCGACTCTACAAGCCGACTTTCTGGGGTGGCGTGATTGCCTTTGCCATCAGTGCCGTCATCGTGGGGGTTATACTTTGGGGTGTTATCCCAGGTCTTCCGTCGGTCGCCGGCTGGTTCGAGGTGCTTTTCGTGAATGATTTCGGTCTGCCCTTCAGCTCTGGCATCATCTTCTTCCTGGTGCTGTTTGTGGGGGCGCTGGTGTTCGGCATCCGCTACTCCATCAGGCATAACAACCGTATCCTGAACACGGCCCTGCTGAGCCTGGCTTTCGTGCTCATTGGCTACTCCTCCTACATGATGATCCCGATCCGGTCATCTTACGAGCCAACGATCGATGAGAACGACCCAGACGATATCATGACGTTCGTGTCCTACCTGAAGCGGGAGCAGTACGGTGACCGCCCGTTGCTATATGGCCCGCAGTACAATGCCCAGCCAATAGGCCAGGAGGAAGGTGCGCCCCGCTACGTAAAGGGCAAGGATAAGTACATCAACACCGGAAACAAAGTGGAGCCGGTGTACGACTCCAAAGACAAGGTGCTGCTGCCGCGTATTTACAGCGACCAGCCACAGCATATTGATGCCTACAAGAAATGGGTGGACCTGCGCGAGGGCCAGACACCGACCTTTGGGCAGAACATGAGCTTCATGCTGAACTACCAACTGGGCTTTATGTACTGGCGCTACTTCCTGTGGAACTTCGTGGGCCGCGAGAGCGACGTGCAGAATGCCGGCGTGCTGTGGTTCGGCAAAGCTGACCCGAACGCCCCGGAGCGGGTGCTGGAGAGCGAGGCCCGCAACATGTTCTACCTGCTGCCGCTGCTGATCGGTATACTGGGCCTGATCTACCATGTGCGCAAGGATGAGAAGGATGCCTTTATCATTGGCCTGCTCTTCTTCTTTACGGGTATGGCCATCGCCCTGTACCTGAACCAGCCGCCAACGGAGCCTCGTGAGCGGGACTACACCTTCGCCGGCTCTTACTATGCCTTCAGTATCTGGATCGGCCTGGGGGTGCTGGGGCTGGCGGACCTGCTGGGCAGGGCGCTGAAGAGCACGACCGCCCGTGCCGGGGTGGCTACCGCCATCGGCCTGCTGGTGCCGGGCATTATGGCCGCTGAGGGCTGGGACGATCACGACCGCTCCGACCGCTACCACTCCGTGGACTCGGCCAAGAACCTGCTCGACTCCTGCGCCCCGAACGCCATACTTTTCACGAATGGCGACAACGACACCTTCCCGCTGTGGTATGTGCAGGAAGTGGAGGGCTACCGTACCGACGTGCGCGTGGCCGTGCTCAGCTACCTCAACACCGATTGGTACATCGACCAAATGATGGACCAAGCGTACCTATCTGACCCATGGCCACTGACGCTGGAGATAGAGAACTACCGCCAGGGCACCAACGACTACCTGCCGTACGTGGAGCGTCCGCAGGTGGCCGCCGGCATCGACCTGAAGCAATACATCAACCTGGTGAAGCAGAACCACCCGGCGCTGCAGGCGCAGTTTGGCTCCGGCACCACGCTGCTTACCATGCCAACGCGCAACTACTTCCTCAACATCGATAAGGAGAAAGTGGACGGGATGAACATCGTGTCCGCCGACCGCGAGGATGAGATCGTGGACCGCATGCAATGGTCGATCACCAAATCGCTGCTGGAGAAGAAGCACCTGGTCATGCTCGACCTGCTGGCCACCAACAATTGGGAACGCCCGATCTACTTCTCCACCACGGTGAACAGCGCCGACTTCATTGGTTTGTCGGACTACTTCCAACTCGAGGGCTTGGCTTACCGCATCGTGCCTGTGAGGGCCGGCGAGAATGGCGCCGGAAACGTGAACAAGGAGGTGATGTATGAGAACCTGATGAAGAAGTTCTCTTTCCGCAACTTTGACCGCGAGGACATCTTCTACGACGATAACTACTACCGCTTCTCGGCGAATGCAAGGGATAAGTTTGCCACCCTGGCAGCCGCTTACCTGGAGGACGGCAACGATGTCCGCGCCAGGGAAGTAGTGGAACGCAGCTTCGAGGTGCTGCCGCTGGAGACCGTGCCGTACGACTACTACACGCCGCAGTTTATTCCAATCTATGCGGCGCTCGGTGAAAAGGAGAAGGCCACCGAACTGCTGGACCACATGGCACAGGGCTCACAGAAGGCACTGGACTATTACTTTGCCAAAGGCTCCCTGTTCGACCAGGAGATACAGGTGAACATGGTGATTTTGCAGCAACTGGTAGGTTCGGCCCAGCAGCTCGGCCTCGACGACAGGGCCCAGCAGTTGGAGCAACAGTTCAGGCAGTACCTGCAGCGCATGCGCCGCTAAACAAAATAATGTTTTTCGCAGTACAAAAACCCGGGTTGCCCATGTGCAGTCCGGGTTTTATACTTAAGGATAAATCATACCTATACCCCCTTTAAGATGAGGTACTTGTGTTTGTTTATGCTGTGCATGCTGTGCGGCTGCGGAGGCCGGGCCAGCTACAGTAGTTACAGCAGTCCGGGGCCTGCCCAGGTGAGGCAGCAGGCTATGCCCGAGGTTAGCATGCAGCACGCCTACTACGCCAGCAACGATAGCCTGCACCTGCTGATGAAGTTCGAGGATGTGCGTCAGGTGCTGGACATACTGCAGGCCGCCTCCTCGTATGAGTATGCGGTCAGGACCGGGCTTTCGGAACGGGACCGAGTGCTGCTGGAGGACTCGGTAAACCTGCCGGACAGAAAGATAACCGATGTGGAGGGGCAGTTGCACGTGAAGCTTTCGCTGCCGGGGCGGGTGGTGCAGGAGCCGAATGTGCTGCACCTACAGGTATGGCAGGTGCTGTCGGGGCAGGAGCGCATGGGTGCCGAGTTCAGGGTGCCGCTTAACAGCGCGATGATGCAGAAAGGCTACCTGCTCACCCACGCAGGCACAGGCAAGCCGATCTACCAGAATTACATCACCACTTCCGATAAGTTACTGGTGCGCTCTTACAGCCCCTCCGACAGCGCCATGCTTGTAAACCGCTTTGAGCTGGACTTTATGCCCGCCGCTCCTCCCATGAGCATGAGTAAACCCGCCGTGCCGCGCACCATAGCCGTTGCCGAATCCGATACCCTTCTAGCCTCCGATACGCTTAGCTTTGAGCGGGAGGGCTTATACTTGTTTAACCCCGAGTCTGCGTTTGCCCGGGGGATACTGGTGCTGCCGGGCAAGTATCCGCTCGTAACCAAGGCTGAGGAACTCATTCCGCCGCTCATCTACCTGACTACCTCGCAGGAGCGAGAGGCGCTATTTAAAGCTCCTGACCCCAAGGCTGCCGTGGATGCGTTCTGGCTGGAGGTAGGCGGTAACGAAAGCACGGCGCGGGAGCTGATCCGGGCCTACTACAAGCGCGTGGAGATGGCCAACAAGCTCTACACGGCGCACAAGGCCGGCTGGGCCACCGACAGGGGCATGATCTACATTATCTACGGGCGCCCCAGCAGCGTGAGCCAGGTAGGCCCTAACATCACCTGGATCTACCGCGAGTCGGACACCTCGCCTTACATCAAGTTCGTTTTTACCAAAAAAGAGAATAACTTTACCGAAAACTATTATGAGCTGATACGGCGCCGTGAGTACGAAGACAGCTGGTACAGCTCTGTTGCAAAATGGAGAGCAGGAAAGACAAATTTGTAGGCAACCGCTATGGTGGGCCTCGAACCCCGAAAGAAGACAAAAGCGAGATGATTTTCGGCTCGCGCCCCATACTGGAGGCGCTATCGGCCGGAAAGGAGCTGGAGAAGATTTTCCTGCAGCGCGGTGCCCGTAACCCCACCACCGACGAGATTGTGAAGCTGGCAAAAGGCCGCGAGGTGCCGGTGGTGACAGTACCCATAGAGAAGCTCAACAACCTGACGCGCAAGAACCACCAGGGCGCTGTGGCTCTGATCTCACCGATCTCCTACCAGCCGCTGTCTGAGATCGTAACCGCACTTTTTGAGCAGGGCAAAAACCCGTTGCTGCTTATACTGGACCGCGTAACCGATGTGCGTAACTTTGGCTCGATAGCCCGGAATGCCGAGTGTATGGGCGTGGATGCCATCGTGATCCCGAGCCGTGGCGGTGCCCAGATAAACGCCGACGCCATGAAAACATCTGCCGGCGCCCTGAACCTGGTGCCGGTGTGCCGCGAGCCCAACCTGAAGGACACGATGGATTACCTGAAGGATTATGGTTTCCAGATCGTGGCCTGCACCGAGAAAACCGAGCACCAGCTAACCGACTTCGCCGTGGACATGGTGGGCCCTACGGCCATCCTGATGGGCAGCGAGGAAGACGGTATCTCCCCGGAGTACCTCAAGCGCGCCGACGTAAGGCTGCGCATCCCGCTCATGGGGCAGATCGGCTCGCTGAACGTATCGGTGGCGACAGGCATCATACTTTACGAGGCCATGCGTCAGCGCCTGAAAGACAGCGGCTACTCCAGCCTCAGCAAGCTGGAGCCAATGTAATTATTTAGACAAAGGGTGCTGTGACGAAGGACAAAAGACGGCAACGTATAAACCTTCAACTCAGCCAGGATCATAAAAAAAGGAAGCAGGGTACGATACCCGCTTCCTTTTTCCTTTTTGTCAAAAGCTCCTTTGCCTAGATTAGATGTAGTCAGCGCCTTTTTTGGATTTGGCGTCGGCTACAAACTCTTTCACCTTCTGTTCCTCATCCTTGCGGCAGATCATCAGCACGTTATCATACTCGGCCACGATGAAATCCTCCAGGCCCTGCAGCACTACTAAGCGGTTCTTAGGCGTTTTCACAATACAGTCTCTGGTGTCATACAGCATCACGTCGCCATCGATCACGTTGCCGTTTTCGTCCTTCTCGTTTATGGTGTAGAGTGAGTTCCAGGTGCCCAGGTCAGACCAGCCCATATCGGCCAGCAACACATACACATTGTCTACCTTCTCCATGATGCCGTAGTCTATCGACACGTTGCGGCACTGCGAGTAGGCTCTGGTGATAAAGTTTTGCTCCTCCGGTGAGTTATAGGTGTTTACGCCTTCCTCAAACACCTCCGAAACCTCCGGCAGGTACTGGTGGAAGGCCCTAAGGATGCTCTGCACGTTCCAGATAAAAATACCTGAGTTCCATACAAAGTCACCGCTGTCCAAAAACATCTGGGCCAGCTCCAGGTTTGGCTTCTCCGTGAAGGTCTTCACCTTTTTGATCCTTGAGTTCTCGTCGTCGATGTACTGGATATAGCCGAAGCCGGTATCGGGGCGGCTTGGGGTAATGCCCAGCGTAATCAGTACATCATCCTTGGCGGCAGCCTTCAGAGCCTCCTTTACCACTTCGGTAAACACCTCCTGCTTGAGTACCACGTGGTCGGCGGGCGTTACCACCAGGTTGGCGTTTGGGTTCAGTTGCGCGATCTTATAGGAAGCGTAGGCGATGCAAGGGGCGGTGTTGCGGCCTACCGGTTCCAGTAGGATCTGGTTGTCAGACAGCTCGGGCAGCTGCTCCTTTACCAGTGCCGCGTAATCCTTGTTGGTGACTACAAAGAGGTTTTCCGGTGGGCAGACGTTGGCGAAGCGCTGTGCCGTGGTCTGCAGCATACTTTGGCCGGTTCCCAGCACATCGTGAAACTGTTTCGGGTAGTTGGTGCGGCTGAAAGGCCAGAAACGGCTTCCGATGCCGCCAGCCATGATCACCACGTAGGTGTTGTTGTCCATGTTTATACGAGTCCTTCTTTAAGTAAGTCGTGGAGGTGAATAAAGCCCTCGAATTTACCTGATTTTGTGACAATGAGTTGCGTTATACTTTTCGCCTGCATAATGGCCATGGCCTCAGCAGCATAGCTTTCCGGTTCAATGGTAAGCGGCGACGGCGTCATGATATCCGTGGCGGTGATGCCTTCCACCTTTTCATACTTGTTCAGCATGCGGCGCAGGTCACCGTCGGTAATGATGCCCACTAGCTCGTCAGAGCCGTTTTTAACGACTGCCGTGGCTCCCAGGCGCTTAGACGAAATCTCAATAATAATCTCCCGGAGTGTTGCGTTCTCCTTTACGCGGGGCGACTCATTTTGGGTATAAATATCTTCCACCTTCAGGTAAAGTCGCTTCCCCAGCGAGCCGCCCGGGTGCAGGGTGGCAAAGTCGGAGCTGCTGAAACCGCGCGCCTCCAGCAGGCTTACGGCCAGTGCGTCGCCCAAGGCAAGCGCCGCGGTGGTGCTGGTGGTAGGGGCCAGGTTGTGCGGGCAAGCCTCGCGCTCCACATTGGCGTTAAGTATAAAATCGGCGCTCTGGGCCAGATAAGAATCCGTGCTGCTAACAAGAGCTGCCAGCCTGGAACCTTTGCGCTTTAACAGCGGTACAAGTACCTTGATTTCAGGGGTGTTGCCGCTTTTGGAGATGCAAATCACGAAATCCTCCGGCTGGATCATGCCCAGGTCGCCATGGATTGCGTCGGCGGCGTGCATAAACAAGGCAGGTGTGCCGGTGGAGTTTAGGGTTGCTACGATTTTTTGGGCTATATTAGCACTTTTACCGATGCCAGTGACCACCACCCGGCCCCTGATCTGCAAAATGGCTTTGACGCAATCCTCAAAACTTTCGTCGATAAATTCTGCCAGTCTGGCGATTGCCTCGGCCTCGGCGGTTAATACTTTTTTTGCGGTAAGAGCTATATTATTAGGGAGATTCAAGTTAAATTTGTGTTAGGGCACCCCTTTGGAGTGCGTTGCAACAAGATTAAATTTTTGCAAGATTACATGTCTATTCAACAAGAGGTCAATCTCAAGAACAAATTAAAAGAAGTTTTTGGGTATAATCAATTCAGGGGGAATCAGGAGCTGATAATAAACAACATTATCAACGGGAAGAATACCTTTGTGATTATGCCTACGGGCGCCGGCAAGTCGCTGTGTTACCAGCTGCCTGCCCTTTCTTTGCCGGGCACCGCCATCGTTATCTCGCCGCTGATCGCCCTGATGAAAAACCAGGTGGACCAGCTGAACGCCTTTGGGGTGAACGCTCACTTCCTGAACTCCACGCTTTCTAAAGCAGAAACGAACAGGGTAAAGAAGGAGACGCTGGCCGGGGAGGTGAAACTGCTGTATGTGGCGCCGGAGTCGCTAACGAAAGAGGAGACGGTGGAGTTTCTGCGGGCCTCCAATATCTCTTTTGTTGCCATAGACGAAGCACACTGTATCTCGGAGTGGGGCCACGACTTCCGTCCGGAGTACCGCCGCATCCGGGGCATCATCGACCAGATCGGCAACCTGCCGATCATCGCCCTCACGGCCACAGCCACGCCTAAAGTACAACTCGACATCCAGCGAAACCTGCAGATGGACGAGGCCTCGGTGTTTAAATCCTCGTTTAACCGTACCAACCTGTACTATGAGGTGCGCCCGAAGCATAACACCAAAAAGCAGCTGATCCAGTACGTGAAGAAGCACAAGGGCAAGAGCGGTATTGTGTACTGCCTGAGCCGCAAGAAGGTAGAGGAGATTGCAGAGCTGCTGCGCGTAAACGATGTGAAGGCGCTGCCTTACCATGCCGGCCTCGACGCCAGCATCCGTATGGCCAACCAGGACGCCTTCCTGAACGAGGAAGCGGACGTGATCGTGGCCACCATTGCCTTCGGTATGGGCATCGATAAGCCGGACGTGCGCTTTGTGATCCACTACGACACGCCCAAATCCATCGAAGGCTACTACCAGGAGACAGGCCGTGCCGGCCGCGACGGCCTGGAAGGCAACTGCATCATGTTCTACAGCTACGACGATATCGTGAAGCTGGAGAAGTTCAACAAAGACAAGCCCGTTACTGAGCGCGACAACTCCAAGCTGCTGCTGCAGGAGATGGCTGCCTACGCCGACTCGGCCGTGTGCCGCCGCAAGCAGCTGCTGCACTACTTCGGGGAGACCTTTGAGAAAGACTGTGGCTTTTGCGACAACTGCCTGCATCCGAAAGAGCGCTTTGAGGCGCAGGAAGAGGTGCAGCTGGCTCTGAAAGCCGTGCAGCAGACCGGACAGCGCTTCAGCATCGAACATATCACACATGTGCTCACGGGCCTGCGCAACCAGTACGTGACCAGCTACGACCACGATAAACTGGAGGTGTTTGCCGCCGGAAAGGAGCAGGACGCACAGTTCTGGAGCTCCGTGCTGCGCCAGATCCTGCTGTCGGAGTACCTGGAGAAGGATATTGACAGCTTTGGGGTGGTAAAGCTGACGCAGAAAGGCGAGGCATATATCCAGAATCCGCAGCTTATACAGCTGACCAAAGACCACAACTACGACCAGGAAGTGAAGGAGGACGAGGAGAAGGAGGAAGCGCAGGCATCAGCCGGCCACGACGAGGTACTCTTCGATATGCTCAAGAACCTGCGCAAGAAGCTGGCCAAGGAAAAGGGCCTGCCGCCCTACGTGCTGTTCCAGGACCCATCGCTGAAAGAGATGGCCACCGTATACCCGACCACCCGCGACGAACTGGCGCATATTGCCGGCGTGGGCATGGGCAAGGTGCAGAAGTTCGGCAAGCCGTTCCTGGACATGATCACCAAGTATGTGGATGAGAATGACATCGTGACTGCCTCCGATGTGGTGGTGAAGACAACGGTGAACAAGTCTAAGATCAAGATCTACATTATCCAGCAGATAGATAAGAAGGTGGACCTGGAGGAGATCGCCGCAGCGAAGGACCTGACGATGCCGGAGCTGATCGAGGAAATAGAGCACATCTGCTACTCGGGTACCAAGCTGAACCTGAACTACTACATCAACAACATACTGGACGATGAGCGCCAGGAGGAGGTGTACGACTACTTTATGAACGCGAGCACCGACAACATTGCCGTGGCCGTGAAGGAACTCGGAACCGACGACTACACCGAGGAAGACCTGCGGCTGATGCGCATCAAGTTCCTGTCGGAGTACGCCAACTAGGTAGATACAGGTATAAATTGATGCAAGTATAGCGAAATGAAGTATAAGAGCGGCCGGGCGTATCGGCCGCTTTTTCGTTTAGCAGCCCGAAAGTATAAATCTGTGGTATAAAGCGTTAAATGTGCTGTACGTGCCAGTATAAATCTTTAACTTCGCACCAGTGCACGAAACAGTTTTGTACCCGTAAATCAATAATCCAACATAACATTATGAATGTACTTGTGATAGGATCTGGCGCCCGTGAACATGCCATAGCATGGAAGCTGAGCCAGAGCGAGTTCTGCGACCAAGTATTTGTAGCGCCAGGCAATGCCGGCACCGCTGAGTTCCATACCACTGCCGCCGTGGACATCCACGATTTCGAAGAGCTGGGTAAGTTCGCTGCCGACTTCAACATCATGATGGTGGTGGTGGGCCCCGAGAACTCCCTGGTAGAGGGCATTCACGATTATTTTGCGCAGTCGGAGTACCTGAAGCACATTCTGGTGATCGGCCCCAAGAAGGCAGGCGCCATGCTGGAGGGCAGCAAAGATTACTGTAAGTCGTTCCTGCAGAAGTATAACGTGCCTACCGCCCGCTACCAGTCCTTTACCGAGGCTACGTTTAAGGAGGCCGTGGAGTACCTGAAGCAGCAGAGCTTTCCGACGGTGATAAAGGCCGATGGCCTGGCAGCCGGCAAGGGAGTGATCATTGCGCAGGATTACGAGGAGGGCTTCGATGCCCTGGAGTCCATGTTGCGTAACAAACGCTTTGGCAACGCCAGCAGCAAGGTGGTGATTGAGGAGTACCTGCAGGGGATAGAGGTATCCGTGTTTATACTGACCGATGGTAAAAGTTACGTGCTGCTGCCGGAGGCGAAGGACTACAAGCGCATAGGCGAAGGCGACACCGGTTTGAACACCGGCGGTATGGGCGCTATCTCGCCGGTCCCGTTTGTAGATGAGGCGTTCATGCAGAAAGTGAAGGAGCGCGTGATAGAGCCGACGCTGCGCGGCATGCAGGAGGAGCAGATGGATTACTCCGGTTTCCTCTTTATAGGTTTGATGAACGTGAACGGCGACCCCTACGTGATCGAGTACAACGTGCGCTTGGGCGACCCGGAGACCGAAGCCATCCTGCCGCGCATCAAGTCCGACCTGTTCATGATGTTTAAGGCCCTGCACGACCATACCTTAGCAGACTATAAGCTGGAGATTGACCCGCGCACCGCGACCACGGTTATACTTGCCTCAGGGGGGTATCCGGAGGGTTATGAGAAGGGCAAGGAGATAACTGGGCTGGAGAATGTGCCGAAGGATGTGCTGGTGTTCCATGCGGGCACCTCCATGCTGAACGGCAAGCTGCTGAACAGCGGCGGCCGCGTGTTTGCCGTTACCGCCCTAGGCGACACCATGGAGGAGGCATTGGCCAAGGCTAACGCAGCTGCAGAGGCCATCACCTGGCAAGACCGCTACTACCGCCGCGACATTGGCTTTGACCTGGGTAAGCTGAGCGTGTAAACAAGGTATACACAAGTATAAATAAATCAAAAGAGAGGGGGCCGGCAGATGATTCTGCCGGCCCCCTCTCTTTTGATACTTTCCTGAAGCTTAGCAATATGCCTCGAAGGCACCTTGCAGGTTATCCACCACGCGGTTCAGGTCGTTACCCTCAATGTGGTAGCGCTCGATCATGTGCACCAGTTCGCCGTCCTTAAACAGGGCGATGGATGGGGATGACGGAGGGTAAGGCAGCATGAACTCGCGGGCCTTGGCCACGGCGTCCTGCTCCATGCCTGCAAATACCGTTACCAGCTTGGCCGGTTTCTTATCAGAGGCAGCCACCGCCATCTTAACAGCAGGGCGCGCCTTGGAGGCGGCGCAGCCGCATACAGAATTTACCGCCAGCAGTACAGTGCCGCCAGCCTTAATCGCCTGCTCCACTTCCTCCGGGGTCATCAGTTGCTCGAAACCGGCAGAGGTAAGGTCCTCACGGATAGGGGCAACCATATATTCAGGGTACATTGCCATAATAAATCGGGTTAAATGTTTAATACCATGCAAAGTTAACAAATCTACACCACAAAAGATACAAGCAACGGGCGAGGCAAAACGTGTCGTTTCTCCTATAACACAGGATACAATATGAAAGCCACATAAAATAGCATTGTTAAAGGTATTTGCCCCCTCACCACAACATCTGTATCCTTAGTAAAGTATAAGATGTTTAACCCCATATGACTGGCCATGGCATAGGAGGAGAGACCCTTAAGAGGATACTATGCAGGGATTTTAAGCCTGTGACCGAGATATGGTGCGTTGTAACGCAAAGATGGCAGGGAACCGAGAACGCGGAAAAATATTACCAAAGATCACAGCTATGATGTCTTCACCTCATCCTGATACACGTGGCGCCTATGTGCGTTACTTCTACCTGCCCGCGAGTAAAGACCGCTATGCAGAGGTTATCGAGGTGCTAAACAGCGACTCAGAAACGATTGAAGTGCCAATGCGGGAAGAGGATGTGGAACTACAAGCATTCTTTGTCCGGCCCCTGTCGGAAAGGGAGGCGGAGGCCTATGAAAAAGCGGAAACCTGGAAGCTGTTTAACTCCTGGGAAGAACTGAGGCAGGACCACTTCAAGTTTGGCCTACCGGAAGAACTGATGGAGCAACTGCTGCGGTTCCGGGGCCGTTTCGACCTGCACGAAGAGATGGCGGCGTAGACGGCGAAAAGTATAAAGCCTCCAAAACAAAAGCCTGAGAAAGCATATAGCTATTTCTCAGGCTTTTGTTTTGGAGGGAGCTGAGTTACCAGCATACTTTTTATACTTGGTAAGCAGGAGCGGAAAGCTAAGACAACTTATCCAGGATATGCTCTCCCAGTACGATATCGGTTACCTTAATATGGGAAATCTTAGCGTCTTTTGCCACGCTGCCTGTCTGAAGCACAGCTATTTTATCGGAAGGGGAAACCTCTGCTAAACTGGATATGCCTGATTTTGCCAGGCCCTCTGCCACCTCATGATGCAAGGCTTTCACAGAGCTTGGATGTGTCACCATGTTCCGGAAATCAGCAAGCAGCGTAAAAGAAGGTTTAGTCAGTGCTAATGCATTCTTCCAATCTGAGAGATAGGACGGTACCACCTCAGGAGATTTCCAGTAACCATCTATGCGGAAGTAAAGGCGGTTTCTTTCAGCTGAATATGCTATTTCGTAGAATTGATTGCGAGCTATTGATAACATCCTCTTAAACTATAGTAACTATACAAAGGTAGGGTTTGAAGTAGAAATCTAAGGCATTTAACGCGAAATAATCCGAATCGTTCGCTTCTGTATTACCTTGTCCCTGCCCAACTGCCAATAGCAGCAGGAACGAGAGATAATACACATTTCCTAGAACAAGCTGGGTTCACTTGCTTCATCGCATGCCATACCTTGAACAGTACCTGAGACCTTGATAAGTATAGACAGTTACATTTCCCAGCACTTCCTGAGCGCATGTTTCAAGTTTCCGCGGGAGGCTACGCGCAATAAAAAAGCCTCTCAGCACATGCTGAGAGGCTTTTCGGTGGTCACGAAGGGAGTCGAACCCCTAACCTTCTGATTCGTAGTTTTATCTAAGTGATATATAGGTGTTTCGAGATGTTTATAAATGTTCGATTCTGAGCTGTAGAGGCCGTTTTTGACTCTTGTTAGTAGCTATCGTTTCTTGACATTCTAGCGAAATGTATGCAAATTGTATGTACATCGTATGTACAACAAATGGTGAAAAGTATGAAGCAAAAAGTCTCCACTGCCATCATTCTTGACACACGCAGATCGCATAGTGATGGCCTCTATCCCGTAAAGCTAAGGATCACCTATCAGCGTAAGCAAAAGTACTACCCGGTTATCAACGAGAGGGGGGAGCCCTATCGATACACCTTAGCTGAGTTTGAGAAAATACGTAACCCGAAGGCTCGTGGCGGCTACAAAGAAGTTAGCCTTAGTCTGGACAAAGCAGAACACGCAGCATTAGAGGTGATCGAGAAGCTGCCGGTCTTCAGCTTCGAGGCTTTCGAGAGCAGGTACGTAACAGATTATAAGAAGGGAGATGTATTTGCCGCATACCGATACAAGATTGCGGAAATCAAAAAAGAGGGGCGGGCTGGAACAGCAAGCAATTACGAATGCTCCTACAAATCTCTGCTCGAATTTTGTAAAAATAAGTCCCTGCCGTTCACTTCAGTTACAAAAACCTTCCTGCAGGCATACGAGAAATGGATGGTAGGATCTGGTAAATCTTTGACTACCGTCGGCATATATCTACGCCCTTTGCGTGCCGTTTTAAATGACGCCATAGCATCTGGAGAGGTTAATCCTGAAATGTATCCTTTTGGCAAAAGAAAGTACACTATCCCGGCTAGCCGCAATATTAAAAAGGCGCTTACCATAAGCGACATTGAGAAGATCGTTACCTATGAGCCCAAGCATGACGGGGAGGCAAAAGCAAGAGACTTGTGGTTTTTCTCCTACCTGTGCAACGGTATCAATGTGAAGGACATGGCTCGCTTAAAGTATGAGAATATCACAGGTGACGAAATTACCTTCGTTAGGGCAAAGACGGAACGAACGAACAGGCAGAATATAAAACCTATTGTTGCTGTCCTGACCCCTGAGATGAAGCAAATCATTAAACGTTGGGGCAATAAACCTGCTAAGAGCGATAGTTACATTTTCCCGATCCTGAAGAAAGGGCTATCTCCGGAGGAAGAGCTGGCTCAGGTACGATACGCAACGAAGGCCATAAATAAGTACATTAAAAGGATAGCTGCAGAAGTAGGCATAGAAAAGAACGTGTCTACCTATACCGCGCGCCATTCTTTCTCAACTGTACTCAAACGCTCAGGCGCCTCAATAGAACTTATATCAGAGTCTCTCGGACACAGCGATATGAAAACAACCGAGAACTATCTGGATAGCTTTGAGAGCGATCTCAAGAAGCATTTTGCCGCTCAGCTAACAGCCTTTAGAAAGGATAGGGAAGAGGCTGAGGTAGAATAGATAGGAATATTTTATTTAGCATGAGCCTGAATACTACTAAAGAGCAAAAGAGGCTATAGAGCATTGTTTTTGGGGTACTAAAAAACTAGGGAGAACCATCCCGAAATGGGGACAAATTCCCCCTAAGCTTTTAAAAATTAGTACCTCATTCAGTAGTATTCTCCGGCACAGCCATCGAGCCGTGCTTAGAAATTAAATCTTCACACATCTCATCGAATTGTACCCGACTTAAGTCAACTACTGCAAGAGACATTCCAGCAGCCCCTAGCTGCTGGAAATATTCTCGAGCGCTGATGATTCAGCTCCGATTAAAGTATATGGATGTTGCTTGCCCCACTTAAAGAAGCTATGCTTTAGTTTGATAATGCGGATCTTCTTCCCAAGTAAGGTTATAATCAGCCGATAATATCTTCTCCACTTGCTTGTACACCCATAGTTCGAAACTTGGGTTCAGCCATGCGACGTATTTTAATGCCAGTATCTTGTGCATCCAAGTGTCAGACACAATGCCCCAATGTTTCTTAATCATGACTGGGCTTGATACCTCTTTGCTCAGCTCTTCCATGAATTCCTTGACATGTTCTTTCTTCATGAAGTCACGGATTTTTTTATGTTCAAAACTACGCTCCATGAGACAGGCCTGTACCATATCCTCGTCGACCATGTAAAATGGGATTTCACCGTATGTATTACTTACACTAATTCCAAACTCGTTGGTATCATCCTGGCGCACAATAAGTTCACTCATATTATCCTCCTTTCTTTTGTTTGAATGATAAATTAATGACTTTGTCTGGTAGTAAATTTTTATTACCCATACCCGATTGGAGTCAATTCCTGTGAGTTAAAAACAGGCAGCCATTAGCTGATGAAACGCACACGGGCATTGAGAATTCAGCTTCAATCTCGGCTATAGATGTTGCTCGACCTTTGGCTAATTTGTTGGAGTGGGAGGAGCCTGTGCTGGTCTTAGCAAAAGTAGCGGCCTTAGGGGAAACCAATGGGTATCTGCTTGGCCTGTAGCTGGAAAGTCGTTTGTTGCTTGTGACCAGTTATTCATAGTAAACTGGTTAACACGGTTTCCGATAACTACTAAGAATTCGTTTGTCATACGCCTCTCTCATTTGGTACGACACAAAGTTAATAAGGAGGCAAGCCGGATTATTTGCGATTTATTTGCATGTTTTTTGCAGGAAAATTTTACTGTTCTCAATTAAGTAATGAGAAAGGCTAAACTTGCCATCAGGGAAAACGGATAACGTCTAAGCGCACTGGGAAGGGGGCAACTGGAAGATTTCTACAAGCTTGGGTAAAGTACCTTTTGGGCACTCCGAAGGGAGGGTTGCTTAAATTTTGTGGCGTTTATGGGCTAGAAAGATTGTTAACTACGCCACACTCATATTGTACTCCTTGTACCTGGCTTCAGCCTGTTCCATCACCTCATCCAGTATCTCCTGCAGCTCGGCTTTTACCTTAAAGCGCAGCACCTTTTTCACGGCTAGCTGTAGCTGAGCTTTGGTATCGTCCTTCTTGTACCAGTCGGGCTGTGAGGCGCTTTTCTTTACTTCGGCCAGTATCTTCTGCACCAGCTCTTTTATCAGGTCGAAGTCTTGCACGGCGTTGGGGTGTTTGGCCAGGATCTCGTAGAAGGCTTCTTCCTCTTCAGTAAGCCCCAGTTGGTTGCGGCGTTCGTCCTCTTCCTGGATATGCCTGGCTACTTCGCGCAGCTTTTCCATGGCTACCAAGCTGTCAAAGAAGTGGTTGTGGTAGTCGGAGATGATGCGTTCCACTTCCTCTTTCAGCTTCCTATACTTGACCAGGTTCTTCATGGAGCGCACTTTTATTTCATCATTCATGATCTGGCGCAGAAGTTCTAGTTTCAATTCGTTGCCAGTCTTCTGCTCTTTAGCCGTAGCCAGGAAATCGTCGTTGATGATGGAGATGTCGAAACGCTCAATTCCCGCCATCTGAAACACATCCACCACGTCCTCGCTCTCAATAGAGCGATGGATCAGGTCCTTAATCTGGCCCTGCGATTTTTTGATGTTAGTGCTTGGGTACTTTACCTTCCGTACCGCTGCACCAACGTGTTGGAAGAAGATTAGGTCTAAGGCAATGTCGTTGATGCTGGCGTGGCTCTTGACAATAGGAGCGAGGCTGCTGAGCTTCTTCTCGTTCAGCATAAAGGCTTTGCACCGCTCATCCTCTGATACCACATAGTTTGTGGCCTGGCTGACCAACTTGATTTTGTCCGAACCAGCCAGGGCAGGCCAGGTGATATAGTTAAAGTCTTCCGGCATCACTTCCTGCAAGAGGTGAATTACTTCCTGCGTGAGCGAATATGCCTCTTCAATATCAAAAGTCACTTTGCCTTCGCCGCCTGCGGAGGTATACTTCTTCGTCGCATCGCGCAGCTTGTCGCCGATACCGATGTAGTCTACTATCAGGCCGCTGGGTTTGTCGCGGAAGACGGTGGCGACGCGGTTGACGGCTTGTATCAGGTTGTGGCCGCTCATTACTTTGTCGACATACAAGGTGTGCATGGCGGGGTTGTCGAAGCCGGTGAGCCACATGTCGCGCACGATCACAAGTTTTAGTGGATCATCCGGGTCTTTGAAGCGGGCTTTGATACCTTCCATCTGCTCTTTGCTGCGCACATGCGGGTTCCAGGCAACAGGATCTTTGGCGATGTTGGTGGTCATGATCACGGCTACTTCGGGGCAGCCTTCCAGGGCGGAGAGGGCGTCGTAGAGCTTCATGCAATTGCGGCGGCTCATGCACACGATCATCGCTTTGCCGCTCAGGCTCTTCTCACGTGAGGTATAGTGCTGCAGGATGTCGCGGGCGATGGCTTCTACGCGCTCTTTGGCACCGGCTGCATCTTCCATGGCGGCCCACAAAATGCGGTTCTTCTCGTGCTCTTCCAGACCGCCGGTTATCTCTTCGGCTTCTTCTTCAAGTTGCTCGTTGCCCAGGTGTAGTTTGGCCAGGCGCGGCTCGTAGTAGATCGGCACCACGGCTTTGTCTTCGGTGGCCTGGCGGATGTCGTAGGTATGGATGATGTCGCCGAACACGGCTACGGTGTCGGCGTCTTTGCTGTCGACGGGCGTGCCGGTGAAGCCGATGAAACTGGCCTGCGGCAGTGCGCGGCGCAGGTTGTTGGCAAAGCCCTGCACCAGACCGTACTGTGTGCGGTGGCACTCGTCGGCAATTACGATGATGTTGTCGCGGGTACTGAGGACGGGGTGCTCCAGCTCGCGGCCGGTGGCGGTGTCTTTCAGGTTAAACTTCTGCACGGTGCTGAACACCACGCCGCCGCTATCGCCGCTGAGCAGGCTGCGCAGCTCGTCGGTGGTGTTGGCTATACGTACATCGCCTACCAAGTCTTTGGCGGCCACGAAATCGTCGAAGAGCTGGCGGTTGAGGTCGAAGCGGTCTACCTGTACTACAATGGTCGGGTTCTTCAGCTCGGGCAGCTGGCGCAGAATACCGGTGTAAATGGCCATGGTAATGCTTTTGCCAGAGCGGGTGGTGTGCCATACCACGCCAATGCGTCCGTCGCCGTAGGGCTTCACCGACTTGAGCGTTTCCTGCAGGGCATACTGTATGCCGAAGAACTGGTGGTACTTGGCGCCTTTCTTGATCAGCTGGCCCTTGTCGGGCTCGTGGAAGATATAGTGGCGCACGTATTGCAAAAGGCGCCCGGGCACGAGCAGGCCTTTGATGAGGGTTTCCAGCGCGAAGTCGTTGCCGACTACCTCTCGGCCGTCTATACTTTTCCAGGCGGCGAACCACTCCAGACCGCTGCTGTACATGCCGTGCAGGGTGGTCTGGCCGTCGCTAACTATAGTTAAGGCATTGTACTCGAAGAGCTGCGGAATCTGGTAGGTATAGTGCTGCACCTGGTTGTAGGCGGCTTCTACGGTGGCGTCCTGGTTAAACAGGTTTTTGAATTCGAAAAGCACCAACGGCAGGCCGTTCACGAAAATGATGAGGTCGGGAATGCGCTTGCTTTTGCCGATGATGGTGAACTGGTTGACGACCAGAAATTCGTTCTGCGATATGTCGTCGTAGGCGATAGGGTAGAAGTGTCCGAAGTGTTGTCTGCCCGTATCGTCTTTCCAGGTTTTGCTGATGCCTTTGCTGAGCTTGAGGTGGAAGGCGTGGTTGCGCTGGTGCAGGTCGGTGCCAGAGTTGTAGAGGAACTCCTGCTTCAGCTCGGCCAGCACCTTTAGTGGCACCTGCGGGTAGCGGCGCTGCAGAAATGCCCCAAACACGTCTTCGAGCACGGCTTTGCTCAGGTCGCGCTTTATCTCGGACCCGTGTTGGTAGGTATAGGGCTCCAGTTCGCGCAGCCAGGCAATGGCCGCTTGCTCAATGGCTTCTTCAGCTAAGTACTGGCTCATGCAGCTCTTCCGGTTTGATTTGCATTACATCAATTTCTCCCGACATGAGTTTGGGAAGGAGCGTGTCGCGGAGTTGGGTAAGTTTTATACTTTCCTTTTCGTTTAACACCAACTTCTGGAATAGCGCATCTACTTTAGCGTCAAATTCCTCAACTAACTCAACAGGAGGTATACTTAAATCTATACTTTTGAAAACCGATTTGCTGATTTCAAGGAAGGTAGAGCCGTTTGCATTTTGGATGATCGTACTCATGTTCTCTTTTAGCCAGAAAAGCATGAAGTAGTTTGAGTATCCCTTCTCGCAAAGTATGGCAATGTACCCCTGATTGATAGCAACAGGTATTTGCGTAATAGCAAGGTATCCAATTGGCGCTCTTGATGAAAGAAGCAAAGTGCCAACAGGTAGTAAACCAGAGCTGATTTTCTTTAGTCCGGCTTCTGTGATTTTCTTTTCTGTATCGAGTAAAACAGGAAATCTTACAGATGATAAATCTTTAGGCGAAGTCCAGTTTATACTTCCATTCCAGAATTCAGGCTGTTTTGTACTTGGAGTAGTGCCGCCCTTAACATCAACTATATCGCCCAGCTTTCCTTCACGCCATCCCTCCGGCAGATTATCTTCATCAATTCCATCCACAAAATACTGCCGGAAGAGCGTTTGCGCCATTTGCTCCAGCGTTTGGTTCATGCGGCGGTTCAGCTCTATTTTGTCATCCAGCGCAGATAAGATTTCGGCTATGCGGTATTGGGAGGGGAGATCGGGTAAATCAATCTCTACTTTTCTTAGTTCAGCTGATTTTATACCTATAACCGTTGTACCAGTAGCAACAGCTTCCATGCGAGCCTGCATTTCTTTTGTCTGCAGGCTATACTTTAGGTAAGTATTATCAAGTATATCATTCTTACCACGTAGCGTAATCAATCGCTGACCAACTACAACTTTATGCTTGAATTTAAGCTGTGCAACTTCACCAAGGGGAGCTTCAGTAGTTAGAAGAACATCTCCATACTCAGGTATACCGCGAGTCATCCACTTATCATAGATAGCTTCTGGCACAAATTCGTTAGGCTCATTGATAGAACCGCTCTTAACTACTTTAGCTGTAATCAAAGGTATACCAGAAGAAACCTTTGGTGGTGTTTTGCCTCGATAATCTATGAAGTCGGAGATTACTTCTTCTAGTTTATAGGTATTCCAGTTGGTCATTTATAGTTCCTGCCTTAAATTGATATTGTATTCTGGGGACCAACCTCTTACATATAGAAGCTATACTTTAACTGCATAGGATCGCTATCATTCATGTACTTCAAAATTGCTCCAACGTTTCTTGCACATTCAATTGTAATTGGTAGTCTTCTATCGAACTGAGTATTATTCCAATTCATTTTAGTTAAAGCTAAAATCTCATCACATATAATATCAGGGTTTTCATCATGTCTAAATAGCCTAATCTCAATAGGATTCGGGATGTATTGCCCTGTATATGTTTCATAAAATGGTACAGATCCTCTCGTATATAGTACATGATTTTCCTTACTAAGCCTCAAATGTGTTCCTCTCAAAACAGGATAATCATTTTCACGAAAGAGCCTAATCCCAGATCTTTCATTTATTGTTACCAAATCTAAAGCTCCAACACCATGTTTATTTATTGCAGCAGCCTCAAACCCAGCAATTTCAGCATCATTGAAATTTGATGTCTTATGTAACACAAGCCTTTGAGGCGGAATAGTACCTATAGCTTCTTTATATTCCGTAAGAGCATTGTCTAAAATTTCGTAGGCTTGTGACTCAGTTAAATGAGGTGTTCTATCATTTCTTTTAATAGTTACTTCTCCACCTCTTAAAATTACTCCTTTACCAAGCTCGTTAAATATTTGTGCTACACTTGTTTGTGTTGTTTGTCTATCCCTACTTTTATAAAAACCTATTCCTGCATAACAAACGATATTAGACGACTTTACCATAGCCCATGGTATACCTGATGCTTTATAATAGAGTGCTGTGAAAATGTTCCATGCAATGGTTGATGGATCCTGCATTTCACCGCTTGGCTTGGTTATCCTATCTCTAATAATCTGGATAGGTACATTATATTGCATAGATTTCGCCTTCAGAAGGCTTCTGAAATTCTGCTCTCTTTCGCTATTGCCCTCATCCTCTAAAGAATCTTGTAAATCATCTAAAATATCTTCTGAATCCTTTTTTAAGTCTACCTGTTGATTTAATAAAGGAACAAGCTTCTCAGGAAGAACACATATGATCACATCAGGTCTTTTATTCTTAGATAAAAACTTAATATGGCTAAGGTACAAATCAGCAACTTCAGTAATCCTATCTTCTAAATTATTATACTCTTTAATAATCTTATCAAAGTCAGAATTATTGATTTTTTTTGTATAAGTTTCATCAAAGGCTAATTCTGAATAAAAGCCATTATCCTTATTAAATCCACAAAAATTAGGATAAAGTTTTGGGTGTTTTGCCTGCCGTTGAACTGGTGCAACAACTTTATCTCTACAATTTTTTAACCAATCTAAAACTTCATCAACGCTGTCGCTTCTGCCAATTATTCCGACATTAATTTTCTCAGGTCTTACTTGTTTATCTATATCGTAAGGTGCAAAGTTATAGATACCCTGACGCGGACATTCAAATCTCCCACCTCTACCAAATTCTAATAGAGGTTCTTTAATATATCTTAAGTTCATTCCCAAACTTCTAATTGATTGTCATCTGATTTTTTTTCTCGAATTGGCTTCCAATCTTCGTCGTTTATAACTGGATTGAACTTAGCAAAAACTGGAGAATGAATTATTAAACTATATGGTGTAGTTAATGTTGAGAATAAAGTATTTTCATTTTTAGTCTCAGAAAGGTGAGTACCTATAAATTTAAAATCTGAGAAAACTGATTTATTTGCCTCTAATCGTTTGATCCCGGTTAAGTAATCCTCTGAAAAGCGGCTTCTCTTATAACCGTCACTTGTAAAGCTCCACGTTGGTCTTATAGCTAAATACCACTTACCTTCAAAGTTTCTAAGAGATGTAGTAAAAGCCAGATGTCTAAAGCAAATTATATGGTTTTTATCTTTGTCCCATCGCTCATATATTACTTGCCTCTCTGATTTCTTTTTATCTTTAGTCCATTCAATTTTTACCGATTTAGCTAATTTACCAGCTTTATATCTATATAATTCTTCCTTTTCAACCCACTCAAATTTCTTTTCTGCAAATCTTTCTCTTAGAGAGAAATTTAGAAGACTAACAAATCGCTTTTTGTAATCTTCGTTCAACTCATAAAACTCATTGCTATCTATTTCCTCAACTTGATTAGTAACAAGCTTAGATAATATTTCTGTATCATCTCCTAAGTTTCTGAAAGTAAATAATTTATTTTCTGAAACTATCCAGTCTTGGCAGTACTTGTTCCCATCTTTATCATAGCTATTAATAGCTTCTTTAACTAAATCTCTATCACTGATGTGTCGAGATTTTCTTCCTAATCCCTTTTTTCTTCTATTAGTTATCCTCGCTTTTAGCAGCTTAGTATCTATATCTAAATCTGAGTAGTAGATAGTACTTGGTATGGAAAGTTCTAAAAAGTTAAAGTATACTTTCTCCGACTGTAATTTTTGAATATCAAAGTACTGAAGTTGTTCTTTTCTTTGATCTATTTTTTCATCAGTGAATTCACTACTTAAGCTTTTCTCAATTCTTCTTATCTTTTCAACATTATTTATCTTCTGTATCCTTTTATAGAAGCTGATGTTGTCAATTATATGCTCATCAGCATCAAATGAAAAGTGACTGTTTATCAAGGTGTCAATAGAGTCCGAGTTATAGGAATTCTGCTTTTCAGTTAAGATGAAGAAATAAAGCATATCAAACTGCTCATATCTCTTATCTTTAATAAATTGCTGAATTGTATTCTTAATTTTTGTAATTGATGAAGTAGATGTTACTTGAAAGGCAATTCGGTTCTTATAATCAACTAAGTCTACAGCAGACAAATTCTTCTCTTCGTAGTTGCCATTTAAGAGATTTACATCAAACACTTCATTGAGTAAAGGGATAAGAACATTCTCGGAGTGTAAGTGAAGATTATACTCACTATTAGCAGTCGCAATTTCTATTTCAGCCTTAAATCTCGCTAAAGATTGCTGTATACTGGTAAGGAGTATATTTCTGTTCATCTTAATTTTTGTTCAATAAGTAAAATCAAATACTAAACCCAATCCCCTCCAGATTCTCCCGAATCAGCTTCTCCAGCAGGGCGCTTTCCTCAAGCTGAGCAGCCAGTTCGGTAGTCAGCAGCTTCATTTTCTCATCAAACGGCACGCCGTCATCTTCCTCAACCTCGGAGCCCACGTAGCGGCCCGGTGAGAGCACGTAATTATTGGCGGCTACTTCGGCTAAGGTAGCGGCCTTGCAGAAGCCTTCGGTGTCGGTGTAGCTGCCGCCCAGGTTGCGCCAGGTATGGTAGGTGTCGGCAATGCGGGCCACGTCGGCATTCTCGAACACACGCAGGCGGCGGCTGGCCATAGTACCCAGTTTGCGGGCATCAATAAAGAGGATATCGTTTTTGCGCTCACGGTGCTCGCCGTCGCGGCCATCGCGGTTCTTGCTCAGAATAAAGATACAGGCCGGTATGCCGGTGGTCAGGAACAGCTTGTCAGGCATCTGCACAATGCAGTCTACCATACCTTGCTGAATCATGTGCTCGCGTACATTCTTTTCGCCGGCGCTTCCGGTGGTCATAGCGCCATTGGCCATCACCACGCCTGCCGTGCCGCGCTCCGAGAGGTGGTGCCACAGCGTCTGGAACCACATGTAGTTGGCGTTGCCAGGTGTGGTAAAGGTGTCTTTAGAACCGAAAAGTCTCGGGTCGTTGTCAGGCAATAATTCCGGGTGCCAGTTGCTGATGTTGAACGGCGGGTTCATGAGGGCGTAGTCGGCCTTCAGGTCAGGGAAGCGGTCCTGCAGCAACGAGTCGCCCAGCTTCACGTCAAAGGAGAGGTTGCGTAGCAGCAGGTTCATTTTGCAGAGGCGTAGCGTGCCTTCGTAGCGCTCCTGCCCGTAAATGGAGATGTCGTTTTTGTCGCCGCCGTGCGCCTGCAGGAACTTCAGGCTCTGCACAAACATACCACCCGAGCCACAGGCCAGGTCCATGATGCGGCCTTTGAGCGGCTCCAGCATCTCCACGAGCAAACGCACCACCGAGCCTGGCGTAAAGAACTGCCCCGCACCGGAGCCTTCGGCCATGGCAAACTTGCCGATGTAGTACTCATACACGCGGCCGTAGATGTCGGATTCGGGGTTGTTGATCTCGGAGAAATTCTCTTTGGAGAACAGGTTGATGAGCCCGGCCACCTGCGTAGGGGAGAGCTGGCTTTTCACGAAAATCGGCTCCAGCACGCCTTTGTAGTCGGGGTTGCGCTTGCTCAAAATCTCGTCGATCAGCACAAAGGCCTGGTCCACTTTCACCTTGATGTCGTCCTGCTCGGCGTTCTCGCGCAGGTAGGTCCAGGTAGCTTCTTTTGGCAAACGGTACACGTTCTTTACCTGGTACTCCAGTTCGTCTTCCAGCACCTCGGTCTGCTGGTGCTGTTCTATGTTATAGTAGTCGCTTTGCGGGTCTGCAAACGATAGCTGCAGCTCCTGCTTGCGTATCTCAAATCGCTCGGAAAGGTGCTTTAAAAACAGTAGCGACAGCACATAGTCTTTGTACTGGTTCTCGGCTACAGCGCCGCGCAGTTCGTTGGCAGCATTCCAGAGTTCGTTTTCAAAATCTATATCTGCCTTGGGTGCAGCGGCAGGGGTATTCTTCTTGGCCATGTAATCTTGTACTCGTAGTTAAAACTAGAGTACAAGGTACAGAAAACTGTATAATGTTTAGGTGTATATATAGATCTTTTTAGATGATGTAGATATTGAGAAGAGTTTTTCGGGAGCTAACAGTGGGGGCGTACACTTGTCCAGTTAATAAATGATCTTTTATAAAAGATGGCTACCAAACTATGGTACCTACATACGTATCCCGTTTATCCTGTAGAGTTTGCACCACCTATTGGATGCTCGCTCTTGTACGGCCCATCTCTACCCCTACGGTCTTTTATAACATATTACCTATTAACAATATTTAATAAACCTTTGTACTGTAGGAATCATTGATCCCACGTGTAAATAAATGGATGAAAACTGTTTTTAGGAATGGTACCGTCCGATGGTTGGAAGGGGAGAAGAGGAGTGCTCTATTGAATAGACACAGATGAGGGAAAATGGGCTCGACAGCAAGAAAGACGCTAGAGGCGCTGGGAAGAAGCTGTTATCAGAGCACTTGCATAGCAGCTGCCAACAGAATCGCATAACGATACATCCGACTTTCCTTGGGAACAATAGAGTATTGTGCTCGGGAAGATTAATCAGCCTCTAATCCCTGCTTTAATAAGGCACTTGTGTGGGTTTAATTGTAGCCTTATCGTTATGTGCGGCAAACCCCTGCTTAGCTCTTTACCTTCTGTATAAGGCAGGAGTGTATTCAAAAAAAGGTATCCGGAAGCATGCCCATCTCACGCTCTCCTGCGGTTGCTCCTGTACAGGGAAAATTGTATTCAAGTAATCATTAGTTAATTTGAATACTTTTGTTATATTAGCCCTATCTCCAAAACTTCTCACGTCAACACCAAGAGGACAGTTATGAACAGAGTTGCTATATTGGTTAGGGTGTCCAAGGCAGACCAGAGCTACGACAGGCAGGTGACAGAGCTCACGGAGTATGCCGCCTCACAGGGCTACCAGGTCATAGAACTGATCACCGAAGCCGTATCAGGGGTTAAAAAGAATTCAGAGCGCAAGGGCATACAGCGCCTGCTCAGACTGGCAGAGGGCAGGAAGATCAACAAGGTACTGGTACACGAGGTGACCAGGCTAGGCCGGGACACGGCGCAGGTGCTGGCTACTCTGGAAGCCCTGCACGCGCTCCAGGTGAGTGTAGTGGTGAAGAACTATAATATTGAGACGCTCAACCCTGACGGCACGGTAAATGCCATGGCCCAGTTCCTGCTCACCATCCTGGCAGACATCGGACGCATGGAGCGCATCACGTTGATCGAGCGGGTGAAGTCGGGGCTGGAGGAGGCTAGGCGCAAAGGCAAAGTGCTGGGCAGGCCGCAGGGAAGTACCAAGGATATTGTCAGGTCGCACCCGAAGGTAGTCCGCTATCTTAGGGCGGGGCAGTCCATCCGGGAGACGGCCAAACTCTGCGGGGTGGGGGTGAGCACCGTGCAGCGGGTAAAGAAGGCGCTGGCATGCTAAAGGAACTCTTTCCTTCCAGTGAAGGCAACCATTAGTACTGGAAGGTAGGGGCTGTCAGGAGTACATCCCGTGCTCGAGGCACACCAGCACGTTTAACACCTGCTTTCTTCTTTCCGGGGTGTCCAGCCAGTCAACAGGTTTCACATTCCCCAAGGCTGTGTTCCTGGTGTTGAGCCACTTCTGAAAATCGTCCTCATCCTCGAATACCTCGATTCCTTTTATTGCGATAGGGTCATCTAGCTTTAGAGGTTGGGGCTGTGGTTCAGTCTTAAAGCCTAGTCCAGAAGGCTCGGCAATAAGCGTCTCCAAGGAAAAACCCAGCCCACGGTGCAAGTTGCGGATTATCTCCAGAGACAGTGGGCGTTTTCCATCAAGCACCTCCGTGACGCTTTCCTTGCTGCCTATATAGGGCACCAAGTCCTCGTGACGGAGCCCTAGCTCCTCCATGCGGACTCTGATGTACTCAATCGGGTCAGGTTCATCGATGGGATAATGCTCTTCCTCGTACCTGCTGACGAGCATGGAAAGGATCTCCAGCCTGTCCCAGTCAGGTGTGCCAGGCACAGCGTTCCACAGTGCTTTGATTTGCCTAAGTGCGTCCTTGTAATCTTCTTCGTTGCGGATGAGTTTTATTTCCATAGCTAAATATCCTAAATTACCCTTTATACGACAAATCCTTAAGGTTCTTTATGTAAGCACGATTGGTCAAGGGCACGTTTCAGGAAACTACAGTAGAACCTGGTTTGGAGGAACTACTTAGCTGTAAGTACCCCCCCATGCGCAAAAAAAAAACAGGGGGCCACCCTGTCCTGGCGGTATGGCCACGTATAAAACCCGCCCCATTTCGACCTTTCCGGCCCTTTCCCGGCCCGCTGATCGCATTTCCGGGTGCTGGACGATGCTTCCATCGCGCAAGCTGGCGACCGCTCCAAACGCCCCTTTTTGGCCCTTTTGCGGCTGGCATGGCGTGAGAGGGGCGGCTCCGGTACCCCCCCCTGTCCTTTCGGATCCGTTTTTAGGGTTTTTACGAAGGCAATTTTCCGTTCCCGGCCCCGGCCCCGTTTTAGCTTTTTGCAGAAGGTGCTCATTCCAGGGAGGCCTCCTCCGGTCGCGCACTTGGGGAGAAGTCAGTAGAGGCCATAGTACTCACCTGGAAACGAGCCGTAAGCGCTGCGGAGGTCTCACATGGTGATGAAGGGCCGAACCTTAAGTCGCCCGAAATCCGATAAGGAGGTTCAAACGTCAGAGTTTGCCAGCATTATCCCAAACTAGGGCGAGGGCATGGTTGGTACAAAGAGCGGCCGTGCTATCCTTAACCAACCGCCGTATACGCGACCCGTATGTACTGTGGTGTGAGGGGTGCACTGGCAGTCAATTGGCTGTCAGCCATCCACTCGATTGGCGTTTTACTTGTTAGCTAAAAGCAGGCTCAGATGCCAGTTTAGTTGTGTTGGTATAACGTCTTGTGCAGCTGATGGGCGAAGCGTTGCTGAGCCTAAGCGCTGCACTTTGTTAGGCGACTTCCTTTTTCACTTCTTTTTAAATTCCTTACTTAGCTTATCAGTGTAGACTTTGGCTGGCTGTTTCAGGTTGTGCTCTCTGTACTTATTGTCTTTAGCAAAAAGAAAATCTTCTATATATATTTCCTGCTTCCTATCGGCAGAGACAAGTGTCAACTTCTCGAAACCATGATGAATTTCTTCATATTCGGTTTTAAATTGTGAGCCAAAGATTTTACTCTTGTTGCTGAGTATCTCTTTGAATAATGTAGGATTGCTAAACTCCTTCACTACATCTTCAATACAGCAACCTATTCTCTTTGTAAAATATTTTCCCCCTTCCGCCCAAATAAGGTAAATGTCACTACCGCTGTCTTCACAATTACAGTCAACTTCTCGGAGAAATTCACAGCCAAGGCAGCCGCTCTCATAAATTAGCACCTGTTCAGCTTTTTTCTCAGTTATTAAGTGTTTGGATTGAGCTTCTGCTATGCTGTCAATATTCAAGTGGATTATCTCCTGACCATGGGCATAGCCAGCAGAGAGAATGAGCAGAAAGATGAAGAATATTGTTTTCATTTATAATTTGGATACCGCCTAACGGTACTCGTGCAGCCGAAGCCCGAAGCGTAGCAAGGGTTAAAGCTGCACCTTGTTGGCGGATAGATTTTCTTAAATATTTGCTCCAATTGTTACTAAGCCAATCACAATAAGACCAATACCTAAAATTGTGAACTGATACTTTGCACTTCTACTAAAAGGATTTTCTCTTTTAGTTACCACAGTCTTTAGACTTGAATACACTATCAAAGAGCCTATTGCAATAATTAAGCTACCAATCAAAATATAAAGTGTAGCATCAGTCATAAATCATTTGAACTTTTAGTCCACCCTTCTATGATCACGTTAGAGTTATAACTTCTCCTTTGTTTTATAATCTGAATTTACCGCCAACGTTTAGGACAGGCTACGAACGAGGCGTAGCCGAGTATGGAGCCTGTGCCGTGTTGTAGCATGTTTTATTTTATCTGTGTTCCGATTCCACCTTTATAGAGGAAGTAGGTTATACCTATCTTACCATCAGCGTCAATAAGCTTCTTTTTCTCAATCTGGTATTCTTTTATCTTTAGGTACTCAAGAAGGACTGGATTTCTTACTTCTGCTTCATTGTCAAAATTGAGTCTAAATGGGAAAGTACTTCCGTTCGGATTTTGAGTATGAATGTAGATAGCATCTTCCACACTATCCTTTTCATCTATTTCAATCCAGTATTGGTAATCCTTAGGATAGTGCTGCAGTTTGGTTTCTACCATTCCTGCCAAATCAAAAAGTGCATCCAAGTGCTGCTTTCGTGCCTTCCACGACCTATTGCCTAAGCCAATATTGTCAATGTGCAGGTGAAAGAAGTCAAACCAAGACTGCTCTGAACCGCTAAAGTCTATAAACTCTGGTAGTGTCTGATTTTTTAAGTTCCTAAAGTACCTTCTTAATCCCCTTCTTTTCATTAATTATAAATGTGCTACAACGGTCTCGTGTAAACAACGTGCTAGGCCGTCGGCCGAAGCATGATTTTTATGCAATGTTATATGCAGCCTTTTTTATTTTCCAAGTTTTAAGATTCTCATTGCGCCTTGAATCACAATGACAAAAACAATTGCTCCAATAACCAGGTCGGGCAAACCTGAACCGAGCCACATTACCAAAAGTCCGGCCAAGATTACTCCGGCATTTATAATGACGTCATTTGAAGTGAATATCATGCTTGCCTGCATGTGGGCTTCTTTGCTTTTTGACTTCTGGAGCAAGTACAGGCAAATCACATTTGCGGTAAGAGCCAGAATTGAGACTATAATCATGGTTGAGAAGTCGGGCAATTTTTCAGCACCTATGAACCTTCTGACTACTTCCATAAATCCGATGACTGCCAATGTTAGCTGGAAGTATCCGGCTGTCTTCGCGGTTTTCTTTTTTCTTGCCAACGTACCGCCAACGGCAAACAGGCTAATCCCATATACCAATGAGTCGGCCAACATGTCCAGACTGTCCGCCACTAATCCCATTGACTTGGATATTAACCCAAAAATTATCTCAACAATGAAAAAGGCGAAGTTTATTGCCAGAACAATCCACAGCAACTTCCGCTGGTTTGCTTGCTCTTCAAATTCCGACTTGTCCGACTGCTCGGTTTGAAGCCGTTTCCCGCCTAGGTTCAATTCTAGTATAGAGTTTTCAATTTGTTCTAATTTGTCCGTGTGGTAAACAGTTAATTTCCGGTTGGAGAGGTCAAATTCCAGATTCTTTATTTCCAAAATTCCATCAAGCTTCATTCTGATTAGATTCTCTTCGGAGGGGCAATCCATTTTAGGAATTTCAAAAACTGTTTTTTTCATTTTTATATTTAAGGTTGCATATAACTACTGGATATACGGAAGTCTATACGTTTATCTGCACTATGTACGGAAGCGGTCTAGCATGCTCTTTTTTAAGTTTTTAAAGCTGCTTAGGCAGTTTTTCGTGTTGCCGCTGTAATATTTTGCTGATACAATATAAACACTTTTATGTAGAGGTCGAGCACCTCCTACTTAAATTTTAGAGGAATTAGGCTCATTAATTCATCAATTCACAGCGTAAAAGAGCCAAAGTCTTACATCTTCAACCAAGTATAGGCTATAAAGCTTTGTAAAAAGGGGGACAGCCAGCTAGAAATAGCTGCGTCAGAAAGGCATTTTCTGACTTTGCAGTGCAATTTGTCTATCCGAATAGATTCACTTTACCCGCTTATAAACGGATATATTCGCGTTATAACGCGGCTAATGATTATTAAACAAGTTTGAATCCACAGAAGAGTGTTGCCCACAGTTCTGACTTCTAGCTCGTCTCTTTCCCCTCTTTGCGAATCCAATGCAACTATCTTGCTGATACAAAGGATAAAATAAGCAGGTAGTAGGAAGCTTAAGTAAACGCTCCTTTTTGCGTCTGGCATGGCGGGAGAGGGCTGGGCTACGGCCCCCGTTTTAGCTTTTAGGCGTATGCCGGGCGGGCTTGCTTTCCCAGGGGACTTTCTTATATTTCGGTCATGATGTGGATTGCAAGAGACGAAGACGATTTCCCCGCCACAGGGGATCCGGCAGGGCCGCTGGACCTGCCGAGGATGGAGCGGGGCCTGGAGGAGGCGCGGGAGATGCTGGAGGATTTCCGGCGGAAGCTGGCCAGCTACCAGGACCAGAGCCCGGAGCATGAGCAGGGGCGCTCCACCTACACGCACCTGATCGCGGTGCTGGAGTCCGTGCTGGCCATGGGCGAGGGGGACCTGGAGCGTGCCAGGGAGGTGTTGCCGCACCTTTCCAGCTGACCAGGGCCCGAAACGGGAATTCCCGCTTTGGCAGCCCTGTCGCTGTTCTTTCTTACCTTTGCGGCATGTACCTGCACTCCCCCTTTTACCGCAACGGCGAGGACGCCGAATTTTACTACCCCGAGGTGATGGAGCTGGCCCTGGAGGTCATGGAGGGGCCGCATGACTTTGAGATCGGCCTCGGTTACCAGGGCCTGGAGCTGACCTTCACCAGCCAGACGTACAAGGTGGAGGTGGTGCTCGAGAGCTTTCTCAAAGGCACCTGCAGCATCACCGACGCCAAGCCGCGCAGATCCGCCTGCCTGCCGCACAAATAGGCACAACTTAGTCTTCTGGTTTGTACAGCTTTCACATCATCTTACAGGCAGGAGCGTGTACCTCACTAAATCTTTGCCGGTATGTGAACGATTGCCTAAAGGTTTTTGTCCCTTTAGGACATGCGCTTTACCTATAGTTAATTTTACCATCACGGCAGGTGAGGCGCATTAACTGAATAATTTTGAGACAGCCTGTACCATAGCTTGTATTTGTGTGGGCTTCGAGTCGATGTAATGCTATTCGCATGACACACATAGTAGAACAACTGTCAGAAATGAGGGGCACCAGACAACGGTACGATACCATTATCGCTAAGCTGTTAGCCACTGCAGCCATCCATAAGGCTGCTTTTCCGCAATTAGCTGCCATTGAGTCATTTATAGATAGCACCTACACCGAAGTAGGTGTGGAAGAGGATTGTTTAGGAAAGCTTGACGAGCTGTGCCTGTACTTTCAGGAACTGAGCGTAAACTGCTATGTCTTCCGCCACCTCCACCATAACCTGTGCATAGATGTGGATGCAGTGAAAAATAAGACCGCTCCTTTTAACTTGGGAGACACCTACATCGTCTTACCTAAGTAAAAACTCAACTGTCTGTTATAATGTTAGCTTCATGTGTTGCCCTGCAAGATGATGTAGTGGTCTTTAGGGATAAACAAGAAAGGGCCGGGGATCCATTCCCCGGCCCTTTTCCTTTGTTCTCCAAGGTGCCCCCGTCAGGCAGCCAGCCTGTACTCCTCCTTCCCCTGGATGGCGGCTATCTCCTCTAGCTTGCCGATGATGTCCTCCAGGCGCTCGATCTCCTGGCCGGCGGCCTCCGCCCTTGCCCTGGTCTGGCGCATGATCGCCTCGTAGTGCGCGCAGGACTCGAGCTCCTGCTGCTGCTCGGCCCGCTTCTCGGCAACCCTGCCCCGCAGGCTCTCGATCATCTCGCTGTAGCTGGGCAGGCTCACCGGCTCAGGCTGGGACACGACCATCGGCACGGTCACGGGCTGCTTGGATGCCTCCAAGAGCTGGAGGGCCTGCTTCTTGGCGGCTCTGCTCTTCCTGGTGGCGGTGCGCTGCGCGTCGATGCTGCGCTCGGCGATGTTCCGGTAGGTTAGGTTGCGGTTGAACGCGCTCCAGACATACACCTTCTTTTTGCCGACCTCCCGCACGTCCAGGTTGTGGTCGACGATGTGCTGGAAGGAGAGCCTGGACACGCCGTGCTTCTCGCAGATGGCCTTCAGTTGCTGGGAGGTTGCGCCGCTCATGCAGTCCGTGGCGTCCTGGATGTCCCCGATGAGCTTGACGTACTTTTGAATGACCTCGTCCTTGTATTTCGCTTTCATGTCTCCCTCCTTTCTTATGCTGCTGCCCCCATGATGATTGAACGATTCTCCACCTCGCGCCATATCTGCGCCCACTGCTCGGCTCGGCCTGGTCGCGGAGCAGGTAGGAGTTCTGCTCCGAACAGTGTCGGGCGGCGGCCGGCAACCACAGCAAAGATGAGGGCGAGCAGTTAATGCGCTCTATCAACGCTGCCCTGAGAAAGAACAGGTCATCCTCCAGCAGGCAAGCCCGTAGGGTAAGACAACTGTGATGCGAAAGGCACTGGAAACTTCCAGCTTCGACTTCCGCCACTTCACGCACCTCTACCGCACCAAGGGCGGCAACACCTACACGTCTATGGCTACCTGCTGCTGGAGGACGAGAAAGTGCTCATCGTCAATTGGCAGCCCTATATGGACAGGTGAGCGTGAAGCTGACCACCGACAGAATTGAGGCGCGCCTGAATGCAGGACTGTCTGTCGATGTCCTATCCGCTTGGTACAGTAAGCAGCCTAAACTGTGCCCCCTCCCTTGAGAAAATAATGACCGGGGTACCCGCTCAAGCCCTTAAGAGCACATATGATACCTGCCCGCTTTTAAGGTTTCAGGGTCAGCTCAAGCAGCCTGCTGTGCCGAAGGGGCCACCCTGTCCAACTCGGAGGACGGGATGAGCCAACGGCTCGGCCTGAGTACGTCCTTCTGCGCCTTCAACGTGCCCCTTTCAATATAGTGGCGGATCGCTTTCTCCGTCACGTTGATTCCCCTGCTCTTTAGTTCTGCTCTAAACTCTCTCACCGAATAAAATGCTCTCATTTCCGTCAAGATTAAAGGTTATAACAAAGTTTTAATGTTCTCTCGTTACACGCTCTCGCTTCTTCCTTCTCAAGTCATTAGCCTACATACTGCACCACATCTACCCGCAACTCCACGTCATGTTTCTAATCGCTCCATCTCGCGTTGTCTATTCTCGCTCTTATCCCTATAGCACAAGCCAGTACTCAACCGTCAATACCACATCACTTAGCTCCAATAAACCTCAACACACGTACGCTACAAAATCCACAATACTATCAAATATACCTTACCTAAGTCCCGTCACTTAAAACTCACCTCTATAGTCACAACACGTCTTTCAACGTACCTTTTCGTCCCTATAACAGGGGGACATTTCTAGGAATACACACACAGTTCTCCCTTAGGGATGGGGAACTGTCGGGGAAACATTTCTGAGGTTTCCACACGCACCCAGGGACAAACAACCAAAAATCCCAAGGTTTGCGAATCGTTGCGCCGTCTATCGGTTGTTGCGCACCTTGCTCGCCGCTTTCGCTTTGTTCTCGGCTGTGGCTCTGAGCACTTCTAGCCACGGGTTAATGTTCATGCGGAACAGAGACTATGGACAGATACACATGAACATGTTGGATGTTTAGCCTAAAGCTGAGAGAATCCAACAAACTCCTCTTGCCTTTCGGTACAGTATAGGAAAAAAAGGGTGCGGAAGGTTAGTGCGGGGAATGATTTTTTTGCGGGTGCGTGGGGTGTACACTTCCATAGGCATGAGTCTGCTAGACAAGCGGTTTGTTGTGGAGGCGGTGTGCATAAGGCGCAGCAGCATCATGTTGCTACAGCTAAATTCGGGCCTTATACCTATCCTCATAATGTTGGTCCTTGGCGCTTACATGAGCCCACAGGAAAAGCTGACACCGTGGCTGTGTCTTTTGCTCCTGTTCCTCACTGCCAGATTACATAGTATTCCGATGCTATTGCTAAGTTAAAAGAAAAGGCTTTCTGCTTTTATACAGAAAGCCTCATAGGATCTAACTTTTAAGAGAGTTACTATGCCACCATAGTATATGCTCCTGCCTCTCGCTCAGGAGTGGATAGGCGTCTGAGCGTGGCCTCAGTGTTTGCTTTAGTGTACAAGTCCATGATAAACTTATATCCTTCCTCTGTCCATTTAAGGTGGAAGTTGACAACTCTTTCTTCCCCATCCCTATCAGGTCTAATTACTGGGGCTAGCTCAGCAAATCCCATGTCTTGATATTTCTCCGTCAGCTGCCACACACCTTGATCGGTTCTATATTGAATTCCTTGTTCTTTTAGAAACTGATTTAGCTTTTCTCCGCTCAGGCTAGGGAAAAGCATTTTGCCAATCGTAGTTACATTATAAATTGGCCCCTTCTTAGTAAGGGCAGGAGATAAGTTGGATAGGTTCCTGCTAGTCGAGTGAAAATTATTTATGATAATTTCCTCTATCCTTTTATAAACCCAAACTTCGAATTTGGGTGATAACCAAGCTGCAAATTTAAGTGCTAGCAATTTATGCATCCATGTGCCAGAGTTAGAACTGCCACGGTTTACAACCAAAACGGGAATTCCCGTTTCGCTTTGAAGCTCATTTATGTAGGCAGCAGTTTGTTTGCTCCTAATGAAGTCATGCACTCTTTTCTTGGGGAATGGCTTTGCCATTTCTGTGGCATTCACCATTAACTCACCATCTAGCCTAAAGGTGATGGAACTGCTACCGTACTGAAAAATTTTAGACTTCTCCATTCTAGCCTCCTTCTCTTAAGTTCAAATAATTAGTTGAGAAGCGTGCGAAGAATTGCAGTCCATTAGGTTAAATGAAACCTTATTTGGGTTAGTCAAATTCCCTCCGCCTCTCAAAGTTGTTCTATTAATCGATCCTAATTGAAGTTGTTGTAATGTGCAGGATGATCGTTTTGTGTCGTTCAACTGCCAGAGTTAATTTGTACAGGTTGAGTGATGGGCTAAGTACAGCCTCTCGGTGGAATACTCAGCTGTACATGACCCGTTAAGCTCATGATGCCCTTCTGCTTTTGCTGACAACCATAATGGATGCTGGTTCAGCCTCTATTTCAGCAATGGTCCTCTGGCGTGAAGCTTTGAGCCAATCCGCCAGCTCCTGTTTGACGAAGTATAGCCGCTTGCCTTTTTTAAGGTGAGGTATTGATCTGGAGCTGGTTTTTTCATAGATGGCTGACTTTGATACGTTGAGGTATGCGGCAGCCTCATCTACTGTTAAGAAATCTCCAGTTGACTGGGTACTATCGGTTTTGTCCAGTCGTTCCTGAATGTCCAGCAGGATAGACTCGATGCGGTCTATGCGCTTCTCAATAATAGCAAAAGGATTTTCCATCATACGCCTCTATCATTTGTTCCAGAGCAAATGTATAAAGGAGTCTTTCTGTGGTATTTGCGATTTACTTACGTATTATTTGCAAATGATTGTTGAGATGCCTTGTTTATAGCATCGAGTAGTCTTTGTTTGTGGCGTTTAAGTTCTTCAAGTTCAGCCGGTCCAGGTGCGTCACTATATCTTTCTACATAAGTAAAAAGGTTCTGTCTGCTACCGATAATCTTCCCAAAGGTAGTTTTTAGTGCATTAGTTAGCTGCTCCTTATTGGTAAAATGCTTATTCATTAAATACCCTAGCTCATTCAACACAACAAGCATGATAGCATACTCTTTTTTTTGTTTTACTGTTGAGTATAGCTCTTTCACGATGGGGTACACCTTTTTCCCATCCTCTGTTAGGTGGTAGTAAAAACCGAACTCTCTATTTGAGGCGGATGCTAGGTCTGGCTGCGATAGTTTTTGTTGCGGTCGTAGTTCCTGTAGCGTTTGACCCTGCTCAAGAGTCGCTTTGAACATGGAAGCTTTCGATATGGAGATAATATCTCGTTTTAGCTCATACAATGGGTAAAGTTTCATTGAGATAGCTCCATTTAAAAGCCTGTCCTTATGAACTATCTCTTTCGGTTCATTACCAGGAAGGGACAGGACTTGGTATGGAGGCTCCTTTCCCTGCAGACTGCATTGGTGTAACGCTGCATTGATTTTGTCTCGGTACTCGAATTCTAGTTCATCTCTGCGGATACAGATGTGAATATCTACCTCGTCTAGAAGTGCTTTAAGCCTGTGAGGCTGATGGTTGTTTGTGACTTCTTCAATATAATCGAGGATTTCAAATTTATCAAATGCCTCCTCCTCCACTAAAGTTAAGAAATCTGTTAAACCAATTCTTTCTTTCATTGCTTCATTCCTTTGTTGCTTTTTAATTACCAGGATTGCTCACCCTTGTTATAAACCAAGGTAGGGAATAGACAATGTAAAAGTGATGTGGTATACTGCCGTTAATTAAGCAAGTATAACTAGCCTACTATATACCTAAATTTTAATGAATTTGTTTTCCTTTTACTTCCCTTAAATAGCATGTATCTTGATATGAAGATAAAGGCAATCAGACCTTCGGACTGAAAGGCCTACAGTATGGCAGATGTGGTGGCCGAAGCGATTGATGCCTTGAGTAGAAAGCTACTTATGCAGAGAACAAGAATTACATTCACAGCAAGTGGAGGCACTGATTCGTCACATGGTGTGGATGAAGGCCAATCTTGCGAACGGTAAGGAGGTGAAGGGGGATCGTGGCGCACAAGAAGGATGATAGGATCAAGTACGCAGTCACAGTGGCTTCAAATGTCGATCTTTACGAGTAAGATATGAAATTCGAGCTAACGAGGGTCTGAGAGCTAGAGAGGCAAAATGTATGCAAATTGTATGTACATAAAAAAAGCCACTTGCCGATTTTACTCGTAAGTGGCTGATTTTCAAGTGGTCACGAAGGGAGTCGAACCCCTAACCTTCTGATTCGTAGTCAGATGCTCTATCCAGTTGAGCTACGAGACCATTCCGTTATTGTGATGCAAAGTAACAGCGTTTTTTCTTTATACGCAAGAGCCGTGTCAAAAAATTATTCACTTTTAGCGGCTGCTTTCCGCAGGGCGCGCTTTAAGGCCCTGTCGAACAGGAAGTAAAGCCCTCCGATAGAAATCACAATTAAGGCCACCATCAGTATCTGGCCGCCGCGGCCGCTGTCGGGGTTCTGCAGCGCCTGCACTACGTCGCGGGCTTGGGTACCTACCCAAAAGAAAAAGAGGGTGCGCGGCAGCATCCCCACTATACTTGCCAGGAAGAACTTGCGCTTGTCTATCTGCAGCAGCGAGAGCACAAAGTTCATCAGGGCGAAGGGCAGCACCGGCGAAATGCGCGTCAGGAAAATAAGGCTCCAGCTCTCGCTGCGCAGCTCCTGCATCAGGGCACGTGCCTTGTCGAAGCGGTTCAAAAAACTCATCATCTTACCGTGGTCCACCAGCTGGGCAATGCTGTAGCCGATAAGCGCTGCGATGCCATACGATACCACAATGCCCGCAAAGCCGCTCCAGCCTATATAAAAGCCACTGATCAGGGCGATAAAGGTGGTAGGCGTAAGCGCTAGCGCCATCGTTATGGAGATGGCGGCAAAGTATAGTAGCATCTCCCACACCGACAGCCCCTGCAGCAGGTCCTCGTAGTTATACAGCACCACCGCCACAGTAGAGCTTACCACCACCGGCACCACTACCAGCAGCAGCATGGAAACAAACGTAGAGGCATTTTCGCGTATAAAGGTGCGCAGCAGGGGGAGTGACTTCATGAGGCAAGTATACTTTGTTTTGTCTGAATGTAGACGAAAGACAAAGGACAAAAGATTTTGGCGGCTTTGAAAGTATAAATCGCTTGCCTTTGGCGTGCCTTTATACTTCGCGCGTAGTTTTCTAACTTGCAGATACCGCTCCCGCATACTTTGGGTACCTGTGGGAGGAGAAAATAATTACTCATTAGGATAAAGTATAAACTATGAAGTTCGGAACAAAAGCTATACATGCTGGCGTAGAGCCAGACCCATCTACGGGCGCCATCATGACGCCGATTTACCAGACATCCACTTATGTGCAGCGCTCACCAGGCGACCACAAGGGCTACGAATACTCCCGCACGCACAACCCCACCCGCACCCAGCTGCAGAACGCGCTGGCGGCCCTGGAGAACGGCACGCACGGCCTAGCCTTCTCCTCGGGTATGGCGGCGACGGATGCCATCATGAAACTGTTGAAGCCTGGCGATGAGGTGGTCTCGACCAACGACCTATACGGCGGCAGCTACCGCATCTTCACCAAGATCTTCCAGAACTACGGCCTTAAGTTCCACTTCACTAACATGCAAAACGTGGAGAATGTGGAAAAGCTGATCAACGGGAACACCAAAATGATCTGGGTGGAGACACCTACCAACCCGCTGCTCAACATCATCGACGTAAAAGCCTACGGTGAGCTGTGCAAGAAGCATAACCTGCTGCTGGTGGCTGATAACACCTTCGCTACACCCTACCTGCAAACCCCGCTCGATATGGGGGCCGACATTGTGATGCACTCGCTGACCAAGTACATGGGCGGCCACTCGGACGTAGTGATGGGGGCGATTGTGGTAAACGATGATGAGCTGCGAGAGCGCCTGGCCTTTATCCAGAACTCCTGCGGCGCCACGCCGGGCCCACAGGACTGCTTCCTGGTGCTGCGTGGCCTCAAGACGCTGCACCTGCGCATGGAGCGCCACTGCCAGAACGGCCGTCAGGTGGCCGAGTACCTGAAAGGCCATCCGAAGGTAAGCAAAGTATACTGGCCCGGCTTTGCCGAACACCCGAACCACGAGGTGGCCCAGCAGCAGATGCGCGACTTTGGCGGCATGGTGTCGTTTGAGCTGAAGGGCGATAATGTGAACGATGCGATGCGCGTGCTGGAGAACCTGAGGTTGTTTGCCCTGGCCGAGTCTTTGGGCGGCGTGGAGTCGCTGTGCGGCCACCCGGCTACCATGACACACGCCAGCATTCCGCGCGAAGACCGTATGAAGGCTGGCCTGAGCGATACGCTGATGCGCCTGAGTGTGGGCGTGGAGGACGCCGAAGACCTGATCGCGGACTTGGAGCAGGCGATTGGGTAGCTTTACTGACAAAAGACGTTAAGACAAAGGACAAAGGATTGTCTTGAAAGTGGGCAGCTCGAGAAGCCAGCAAGTGGCCTTCTTTTTTGATGTATCTGTTTGTCTTGGTGCTACGCGTATATACATATCATACATAGAAGTCCATTGTCTTTTGTCCAAAGATCTTTAGTCTAAAAATGGCAGAAGAACAGATCATACTTTACCGGGAGCGACAGCGGTTCAGGCAGTTTTGGCTGTGGGTGGTGGTGCTGGGCGTGGCGGCTATTTTCTGGGTGGGCTTTGTGTACCAGGTGCTGCTGGGCGGGAAGTATGGCAACAGGCCGGTGTCTGATGTGCAGCTAAGTATACTTTTTGTGCTGGTGGGGCTGGGGCTGCCATACTTTTTCAGTCGTATGTCGCTTACCACGGAGGTGCAGCCGGGGGAGGTACTGGTACGCTTCTGGCCTTTTCACATCAAGCCCGTAAAAATTCCGTTGCACCTGGTGCGCGATTACGAGCGGGTAACCTATAACCCCATCGGCGACTACGGCGGCTGGGGCATCCGGTGGGGCTTTAAAGGCAAGGCCTACAACATGTCGGGTAACGAGGGCGTGAAGCTATACTTCTACAACCGAAGCCCGCTGCTTATCGGCTCCCAAAGTGCAGGAGAACTGTTCCGGGCCATCGGCGAAGCTAAGAGAGCTAAGGTATAGTTTGTTTGTTGAAGTGGGCATAGAAACGCTGATTTTATACTTTGCATCTCCAGTACTTTACAATCATACTTTAGCCCCCATTCATACTTCGCCAGCACAAAAAAAGCGCCGGTAACCACAGAGGTTACCGGCGCTTTTATATCAACTTAAAGTATAAAACTAGGCTTTGATACCCAGGATTTTATAGATCTCAGAGAAGTCTGGCGTCAGGATGATCTCCGTACGACGGTTCTTCGCTTTTGCCTCAGCAGTACGGCCTGCGTCTACTGGCATGTAGTAAGAACGTCCGGCTGGCGTTACTCTGTCTGGAGACAGGCCTTTCTCAGTCATCAGACGCGTGATCTCAGTGGCACGCAGCACACTCAGGTCCCAGTTATCAGTCAGGTAGCGCATGCCGCTCATTACAGAAACGTCATCCGTATGGCCTTCTACCATCACACCAACTTGCTGGTTCTTCTTCAGCACGTCTACCAACTGGTCGATCGCCTTCTTGCCACCAGAGTTTACTTTCGTGCTACCAGTTGCAAACAACAGCTTGTCCGACATCGAAACGTATACTTTGCCATCTTTAACAGATACGCTCAGGTCGCTCTCGTTAAAGCCTTTCAGGGCAGTGTTTACTTCGTTTCTCAGGTTGTCGAGGATCTTGTTCTGCTCGTTCATGGCGCGCTCCAGATCAGCTAGCTTCTGCTCACGCTCTTTGAGAGAGTTAGACAGCTCGTCAACTTTAGCTTTTGATGCCTGTAGCTCGCGCTCCTGGGCTTCCTTGCTTGCCTGCAGGTCTTCGTACTTTTTAGAAGACACACAAGATGCCATCATGGTAGAGCACATCACCAGGGCAAGAGATGCTTTGAAGAAATTGGATTTCATGGGTGATAGTTGTTTGTTTGGATAATGTTTGAGAATACTTTGCAAATATGGTAAAAGATAAGTCTACAAGCTAAGAAAACTCTATTAAAACCAATAATTTACCCTTTGTTTCTGCTTCAAAACGCAAGATTCTTTATAATATTGTATGATAGCTATATTTTTTCCAATCTATTTTCTATCCAGCTAAGAATCTGCAAGATACAGCCTGCGCAGGCGGGGCTGCAGGAACCAGATGCCCACAGGCAGTAGCAGAAAAAGGAAAAAAGCTCCCCCGTATTCTCCCATCTGCACCACCCGTTGCTGCTCCGCGCTAACCAGCGACCGGGCCGCAAAGTATACCGCATACAGATAGCAGAAGGTGGCAAGCAAGTGCAGGGGTACCAGTAGCGCGAGCATGCCAAAAGGCACTGTGCTCATGGCCACATTATCGCGCACCACGGCCAAAGTATACACAAACAATAGCGTGTAAAGCAGGATGTACAGGTTGCCCAGATGAAAGTATAGCGGCGTGATTTTTATACGTTGCGGCAGCCGACGGTAAAGCCAGCACCCCACCAGCCAAAGCCACAGCACGTACACCGCAGCCGGTAATGCATCCAGCAGCATGGCACTAATGCGGCCCGTGCGGACAGGCAGGGCATCGAGCAGCCAAAGCAGGCCGTGCTGCAGCAGAAACGGGAGCACAAAAAGGAGCAAAAACGCTTGCCAGTGCCGAAGCAGGAGTAGAACCATCAGTATAAATGGGTGTGTAAGCCTGCAAGATGAGAATTTTGTGCCTGATACGCCAAAATGCACTATATTTATCAACGCGTAATCCATACTTCATCTTAACCTAACCATGAAAAAGAGTTTATACTTTCTGTGCCTCTTTCTGCTGGCCGGCTTCGTGAGCCTGGCCCAAAGCAAGCCTGACTATAGTAAGATTACCCTGGTGATACACGGCGGCGCCGGCACCATCACCCGCCAGAACATGACCCCGGAGAAGGAGAAAGCCTACCGCGAGAAGCTGAACGAGGCACTGCAAGTAGGGTATGAGGTGCTGAAAAAAGGCGGCACCAGTATGGATGCCGTGGAGGCTACCATCCACGTCATGGAAAACTCGCCGCTGTTTAACGCCGGCAAGGGTGCCGTATTCACCAACGAGGGCAAAAACGAGATGGATGCCGCCGTAATGGATGGCAAAACGCTGATGGCGGGCTCTGTGGCCAGCGTAACGACCATTAAGAACCCGATCACGGCCGCTCGTGCGGTCATGGAGAAATCAGAGCACGTAATGATGATTGGCAGCGGCGCAGAGCAGTTTGCCAAACTGCAGGGCATTGAGCTGGTGGACCCTTCCTACTTCCATACCGAGACGCGCTACAACCAGCTGCAGAAGATAAAGGACAAGGAGAAAACGCAGCTCGACCACGACGGCGGCACCAGCAGCAACGAGAACATCTTTACCGAAGGCAACAAGTTTGGCACAGTTGGCGCTGTGGCCCTAGATGCTTACGGCAACCTGGCAGCGGGTACTTCTACCGGCGGGATGACCAACAAGCGCTACGGGCGCGTAGGGGACGCCCCGATCATCGGAGCCGGTACCTATGCTGATAACAACACCTGCGCTGTGTCAGCTACCGGGCACGGCGAGTACTTTATCCGCTCGGTAGTAGCCCACGATATTGCTGCCCTGATGGAGTACAAAGGTTACTCTGTAAAGAAAGCTGCCGATGAGGTGGTGATGAAGAAGCTGGTGGAGCGCGGCGGCGAAGGCGGCGTGATCGCGCTGGATAAGAAAGGCAACATTGCCATGCCCTTCAACTCTGCGGGCATGTACCGTGGCTACATTAAAAACGGCAAGGCAGAGGTAGCGATTTACAAGGATTAAGTAAAGTATAACGTTTAGCAGCAAAGGCCAGCGGATAATTCCGCTGGCCTTTTAGTTTTTAGTGGTACTGTATCAACCACTCCTGGTTCCAACCACCCCTGCCCCTCTCCCGACACGAGTCCGGGATCTGAGACTTATCCAAAGATGGGAGCCTGTAATTGCTTTGGCTGATGTACAAGTTTCATTGTTGAAGGTATTGCGCGGACAGGTCGCGACCTGTCCCTACAAGTATAACCCACCCCCAGCCCCTCCCGAGAGGGGAATTCAGTACTTGTTGCTATACTTTGTTGTCATCTCGAGCAGGGCGAGAGATCTAGCGGGGATTCTAAAGAGATCTCTCCCAAAGGTCGAGATGACAAATAGCAGTGGCTATCGAACTGAACCCAGTCCTTGGGTTGAGCGCCTTGTAGATTTACGGTTTCGCTTCAGCGAAATTGCGGAGACCGCAGGTCAAGCAAAGGAAATGTACACTGCGCGATGCCCGAGGACGAGCCCTCTCGGGCCTGAGAGCACCAAAGCAGGAGGTGAAACGATAGCTATGCAAGTCTGGAGGATGAACAGTCGCTAGAAAGGATAGCTTGTATGAAGTTGCGGAAAGCAACGGCTAAGGAACTATGACAGACCTAATAAGTATAACAGTAGCAATAACCCTCAGGTCGTTGCTGACTGCTAAAAACACAAAAGGCCGGAAAGTATACTTGCCGGCCTTTTGCTATATCCTACTTTCTATCTCACACATTAATCCACTCCCAGGCAAGCTGGCGCTGCGAGTGGTCAAAATACTTTACATCGGCACTGGTAAAAGGCTTGGCCATGATGGTCAGCCAGTCAATCCATTTCTTATCCCCCACCAAAGCCACCTTGCTGAAGTCTGAGGCGTGCTTGATGTCGAATTTGATATCTTCCCACAGCGCCCGCAGCGTATAATCCGCCACGTCCTGCACCTCGGCATACACCCTGATCTTGCCGTGCTGGTTGATACGCTCCTGCAGCAGGGGCAGCATTACGTTATAGTCGCTGCGGTTCACGTTGCCGGAGATCCGGAAAGCGACCAGGTCGTCCTTAGATTGTTCGAGTAGCTGTAGCATGGCGGTGGTGGCTATATACTTCTGCCTTACGCATAAGAGGAAGGTTGCGTTCTGTAACTACTACTGCTCCAGCTGGTTAAGTTCTGCCAGCAGCACCTCGTTAGTTGTCTTGGTGGTGCCGTCGGCAAAGCGTATCAGATAATCCTGTCCGGTGAGGCCGGAGCGGGAGGCAAGCTCCTCTACGAAGCCTTTGGCTGTTTTTATACTATCCCGGTGTTTTTCCCACTTCGACTCCAGGTGCTCGGCAGCCTGGCGGCAGGTATGCTCGCTGCCGTTGCGGATAAAGGTTGCCCCTTCCATCTTGGCAATCCGCTGTATCAGGTGCTCCACTTTCTGGGCTTCGGTCAGTTTAAGGGTGCTATTTTCTGTCGTGGCTGCGGTGTCAGACTGTGCCGAGGCAATTTGCGGGGAGGCAATTCCAACGCAAAGTATAAAACCCAGCAGCACGTATGCCTTCATCTTCGATTTCATATTATTTTATGATTATAGCATTATTATTAGCATCTTTAATGCACTTAAGTTCAACCTTTAGCGTTTAGTGGTCTCAGCCGGGCTGGTGCAGTAAAAGCTACAGTCCTAACGACACAGCAACGTAATTTATGAGAAGAATAATTTCAGCTTTAGTTATTTTACTGGTGTGCCAGCAGGCCGTTTTTGCGCAACGCAACATTGAAACCCGCTTGGGCTATAGTTACAACGATGATTTTCAGTTTTCGGATGAATGGCAGTACCTCTCCACTGATATTTATCTCTACAACGGCAACAAGTTTACGCGTGTGCTGAATGAGCTGGAGACAGGCTCCCGTAAGCCCAAGAAGAAGTATGGCAACGTGCTGGAGTACCTCATGATCACGGCGCAACTGAAAAACATGAAGGTGTTCGGCAACGACGACATTGTGTACCCGCTCTACAATTTCGCCATCGACCAGGATAAAAACGACTACAAAACCCAGGTGAGCGACCATCAGGAGGTGGTGCGCATCATCGATAAGATGCCCTTGGGCTCAGCCACCAACAACATCGATGCCGTCATCAACGCCAAGGCCATTACCAACGGCCAAAGCGATCAGGTATTTAACCTGGTGGCTAACCAGCTGATGGCCATTTCCAAGCTTACCTCGCCCAGCACCGCGGTGCTCTCGCTGGTGGGGGAGTTCGGGAACCTGCTTAACTCCAGGGCCAGCCGCAAAGAGTATAAGTTCAGCTCCACCATCCGCCTCTACGAGGGACAGGATTTTGACACGCGCCTGCACTCGGTGCGCATTTACGTGTTTGTGCCAAGCGATGTGAAGAAGGTGGACATTAAAACCGTGAAGCTAACCGACTACCTGCAGAAGAACCCCAACAAGCTGGACCGCCGCCAACTGGAGGAGATGACGGGCTACAAAGACTATCCGTTTATGGTCGTGGCCAACTATAAATCGCTCTATAAAATGGACGTGCTGACCGGCGATGAGGTAACGCTGGACCTGATAGAGAAGCGCAAGCTAAAGATACAGGCCGCCTACGACCAGCAGCTGATAAACGATGAAACGTTCCGCCAGGAGAAGCTGTTCGTGGAGTTCCTGCGCTCGTTTGCCGATATGAAGCACAACTTGAACACCTATCGCCTGAACTACCGCAACAACAGCGCCGACATCAACGCCAAAAACCTGTTCGGCATCGTGCAGGAGTACAAGCGCCTGAAGGGGATCTTTGACGCCCGTGAGAAGGAGTTTGCCAAGAACAGCACTTACCAGAACATCTTTCGCTCCGAGTATGAATCCATACTTGTGAATGCTGACCTATACCTGGAGGGCGACCACAACCTGAAGAACGGTAAGCTGCTGGTGAACACGCTGCGTGAGCTGGAAAACGATCCTAAATCATGGAATACGCCGGAGAAGCGCGAGGCTGCCTTAACCAGGCTGTACGCCATCGAGCTGCCCAAGAAGGAGTTTCTGACAGCGTCGGTAGAGGGCGAGGCCATTGTGCGCCTTACCCAGAAGCTGGAGGAGCTACAGTACAACGAGGTGTTTATGAAGGAGGTGCAAAACCTGGGCAGCACCGAGGCCAATGACCAAACCATGCCGCAGCGCAACACCCTGTTAGAGAAGGCGGGCGCCACCAAGTGCCAGAGCTGCCGTGAGAAAGTGCGTGAAGCCATTACCGACTACAACAAGCGCTACGACAGCTTTAAGCTGAAGCAGGCCCTGAAAAAGAAGGAGGAGCTTAACCGGAGCGCAGAGGCAACGGTGTTTAAATACCTGAAGCGCCAGCTGTGCATTGAGAGCAATTTGCAGATGGCCACCGCCTCCACCAACGATACCCTGGACCAGTACGTCAGCCGCATGCACGAGAAGAACGGTGAGTTGGGCAAATCCATCAAGATGCTCGACGCCCTGAATAAAAGGGAGTTGACCGAGGAGCGGCTGGACAAAGTGCAGGAATACAATGCACGCCTGCAGCACCAGATACAGGAGGTGGAGAAAAACTTTGAGGTGATTTATACTTTGGATAAAAGCCTCAGCAGCTGCGAAGACGCCAGCTAAGGCCGTAGAACCCTCTGCTGGAACTGTGCGTTTGCAGGGGTATGGAAGAGTATTTTGATCTGATTTTCGGCCTTGATGAGGACACATTGACCTGGTGGCAGATGTCTGCGAGGGCGGTTTGGGTTTTCTTTGCCGCCCTGCTGATTATCCGGCTCGGGAACCATCGCATCTTCGGGAAAAGCTCAGCTTTCGATATTGTGCTGGGTATCATCTTTGGCTCCATTTTAAGCCGGGCCATAACCGGCAATTCCCCTTTTTGGCCCACCTTAGCTGCTGCCTTTGTGCTGGTTATGCTGCACAAGCTGTTGGCTTCTTTCGCTTTTCATACCAGCTACGACGTGAGTGACTTTATAAAAGGTGCCTCTAAGACGCTGGTAAAGGATGGGGAGTTACAAAAAGAGACAATGGAGGAGAACAGTATAACGAAAAACGACCTGAAAGAAGCTGTCCGGAGTTCGGGCAGCCACGGAGGCGTAGAACGCATTAAGCACGCTTACCTGGAGCGGAGCGGAAATATCAGCGTTATACTTAAAAATGAGGGTGAGGAGTAAACAGTAACCCTTTTGAGCTGTTACTAAAGATAGTAGGCTTGGGGATAATCCCCTTCCTTTGTGCGAAGTAAATCCATGCGGGCATATGAGATATAGGGCAACCTGGCTGTTACTGTTGTTACTGCTGCTAAGCGTAGGCGGCTACGCCCAGGATGTGAGGCTGAAGGAGGTGGTGGTAAGGCCCGACCTGCGCAAGGCGGTGCTGGGCACCAAAATGAAAAAAGCTGACTACGGCCACGGCGGAAGCAAGAACTATCCCTATTACCAGACGGCTTACCATATTCCGGCCAGTGGTCAGGAGGGGTTTATAGATAGGATTGGTGTCTATATTTATCATAAGCGCTCTTTCCCCGACCTGTTCCGTAAGCCAAATAGCCTGCACGTGTACCTGTATGCCGTGGACTCCACAGGCTTACCGGGCAAGCCGCTGCTGCCGCATCCAGTATCCTTCAGGCCCAGGAATAATACCTACTGGCATTGGATCGACATCTCAACATACAACCTTGTGCTGCCGGAGGAGGGCGTTTTTGCCGCTGTAAGCTGGCCCCATGCCACCAGGGATGATAGCGGCCCCTACGTGGGCATGACAAACGAGTGCGACAGCTGCCCGTTTTATGTGTACCGCTTCCTGACGGATGATCCGGTTTGGATTGAGGTTGACCAGGCGAGGTCAGTAGAAAAGGGCAAGGGCAGCGAAGAGGAGTTTAACCAGAACCTGATGGTGCGGCTGGAGGTATCGGTTAAGTAACAACAAAAAACAAAACGGCCTCTCCGGTTTAGGAGAGGCCGTTTTTATACGTCTATCTGAAAACAGCTTACGCCATCTGAGCATCTAGTTTCTGGGACAGCACATTTTTCGGCACAGCGCCTACCTGCTTGTCTACCACCTCACCGTTCTTGAACACCAGCAGCGTAGGGATGCTGCGGATGCCGAACTTGGCAGAAGTCTGAGGGTTAGCGTCTACGTCTACTTTGCCGATAACGGCCTTGCCTTCGTACTCGCCAGCCAGCTCTTCCACGATCGGGCCTACCATGCGGCACGGTCCGCACCACTCTGCCCAAAAGTCTACCAGCACTGGTTTATCTGAATTGATGATCTCATCAAAATTTGCGTCTGTGATTTCTATCGCCTTGTTAGCCATAATTTTATCGTTTTGTTGTGTTTATTTCAATGGTTAAATATAATAACAATTACAGGTTTGGCAAATACGGCACCAAACTTCGGTCGCCTGACAAGCTGTCGTACCTGGGATAGTAGAACACCTAAAGCCGGCGTTTGTTATACTTACGGCGCAAATTGCTCCGGGATACCTTGATGTTTGTATAAACAAATGTTGTTAAGAAAAGTTTCAGGAACAAGAGGTGTGGGAAAAAGGAGGGGGAGAGATGGCGACACAACATTAAGTAGAATCTATAACGTTTTCAGTCCAGCCACTCAACTTCCAGTAAACCCGGTAAATCAGCATAATTTGCAGCGGAGCTATACCTGTAATGCTCGGGCTCGTCCACCCATTCCGCCCGCACCGGGTTCAGATGAATATACTCCAGCTTTTGATCTATGATGGAGTTGCTTAAAAGCTCCTTTGCTTCATTGCCGTCCTGCCATACTTTATAATGCCGTACTTTGGTGCTCAGGTGCGCATTGAACTCAAAGCGGTGGAGCATCCACTGCCTGCGGCTTTCTGGTTCTTCCTGTATCGTGGCTACAATTTTGCGGCTGGTAAACTGTTTAAAATCGCGGAGAATGTCTGATAAGCTTCTGTCTTCCTCTGCAGCGGCAATCAGGTGCAAGTGATTGCTCATCAATACCCAGGCGTATAGTTTCAACCCTTTCTTCTCCTGGCAGAATCTCAGGGCATCCACCATGATGTGCTTGTAAACAGGCCTCGTAAAAACATCCACCCAATCGACTACCGTCATCGTTAGAAAGTATAAACCACCGGGTGCCATTCTGTTTTTGAGTCCCATGAAGTTGCTGTACCTAATATTTCCATTTGCTGTTTCGGATTTCTTAATCCGAAACGGGGGCTGAAGCGGATTTCCTAATCCGCGTAAACAAGAAAAATGGGGATTAGGAAATCCCCATCAGCCGGCTTTCGGACTGGGAAGTCCGAAAGAGCAAAAGCATGAAACAAAAAGAGGTGCACCACCCAAAGTAGTGCACCTCTTTTATATTTTCAGTAGGTGAGCAAATCTATCTTCTAATCCCCTCATTCCTGAACCTTCAAATTAAATCAGTTTACACTCTCCCAGCCCCAAGTCCTTTATCGAAGTCAAAAACAGCTTCGGGTCGATTCTATACTTGCGGGAGTAAGTTGGCAGCGCCAGTTTCTCCTCCGGCACGTGCAAGGTAATCTCCAGGCGCTTTTGGCCCGGGCTGGCTACGATGGAGTTTTCCAGTGCCTCGGCCAGGTTCGGCGTGAAGTGTTGCAGGTTAATGTTGAGCTGCACGCCTTGTGCCATCTTGTCCATCACATCGCCCAACAATTGAATGTTCTGCGGTTTCAGTTCCCACTGGTCCTCGGTTTTATAGCGCAGCTGTACTTTGCCCCGGATAAACAAGTATAAACCCATCTTCAGGTAAGGCGAGAATTTTACGTAATCCTCCCCGAACAGCGCCATCTGCATGGAAGTATCATAGTCCTCAATAGTAAACAGGGCAAAGGGATTGCCGTTCTTGGCTGTGCGGATGACCACGTCGGTTACCATGCCGGCTACGTTCACGTCGCGGTTTTTATACTCTTCAATCCTGTCCAGCGGGCAGGTGCAGTATGAGTCGATCTCCAGTTTAAACTGATCGAGCGGGTGGCCCGACATGTAGAAACCAACTACCTCTTTCTCGCGGCGAAGCATCTCGGCCTGCGTCCAAACCGGCACTTCCGGAATTTTAGGAAGCGGAGCGGCTACGGCGGCACTTCCGCCAAACAGCGACTGCTGCGCCGCTTGTTGCTCTGCCTGGTAACTGTTGCCATAACGCACCGCCTTCTCCAGCACGCTCATGCTTTCGCCTTCCGGTATCTCGATCAGTTGGGCGCGGTGGTAGAGCTCCCAGGAGTCGAAGCAGCCGGCCAAAGCCATACTTTCAAACGTCTTTTTATTTACCGCACGCAGGTTGATGCGCTTGGCAAAGTCGAAGATATCCTGGTACAGGCCTTTTTCACGCTCCGAGATGATAGCATCTACGGCAGCTTCACCAGTGCCTTTTATCGCACCTAAACCAAAACGGATCTGGCCCTGCTCGTTCACGTTGAACTTGAGCAACGATTCGTTCACATCCGGGCCCAATACGGCGACCCCTTGCTTGCGGGCTTCCTCAATAAAGAACGTCACCTTTTTGATGTCGTTCATGTTGTTGGTCAGCACGGCGGCCATGTACTCGGCCGGGTAGTGGGCCTTCAGGTAGCCTGTCTGGTAAGCTACCACGGAGTAGGCAGCCGAGTGGGAGCGGTTAAAGCCGTACTGGGCGAACTTCTCCATCACGTCGAATACCTCAGAGGCTTTCTTGGCCGGGATCTTATGAATTTCGGCAGCTCCGGCGATGAATTTCTCACGCTCCTCGGCCATCTTCTTCATGTCCTTCTTACCCATGGCGCGGCGCAGCAAGTCGGCACCACCCAGTGAGTAACCGGCTAGGATCTGGGCCGTTTGCATGATCTGCTCCTGGTATACCATGATCCCGTAGGAGTAGTTCAGGATCGGCTCCAGCAGCTCGTGCGGATACTCTACCTCTTCGCGCCCATGCTTGCGGTTAATGAAGTTCGGAATGAACTGCATCGGGCCCGGACGGTAAAGGGCGTTCATGGCAATCAAATCTTCAATGTTGGTCGGCTGCAGGTCTTTGAGGTACATGCGCATGCCTTCCGACTCGAACTGGAACGTACCAATCGTGTCGCCGCGCTGGTAAAGCTGGTACGTCTTCTCGTCGTCAATCGGAATGGTATCGATGTCAATCTCCACGCCGTGGTTCTTCTTGATGAGCTCCAGCGCATCTTTGATGATGGTCAGGGTTTTCAGGCCCAGAAAGTCCATCTTCAACATGCCTGCACTCTCGATCACCTTTCCGTCAAACTGCGTTACGAGCAGGTCAGAATCTTTGGAAGTAGAAACCGGGATGTAGTTGGTAATATCGTCCGGGGCGATGATCACACCCGCCGCGTGGATACCGGTGTTGCGCACCGAGCCTTCCAGCTTTTCGGCCAGTTTCAGCACGGCTGCGCGGTGGTCGTCTCCTTCGCGGATGGCGGCCAGATCCAGGTTCTCCATAAAAGCCTTGGCCAAAGTGGTACCCGGGGTGTCCGGTACCATTTTGGCCAGCTCGTTGGCTTCGGCAAGCGGCAGCGAGGTAGAACGCGCGACGTCTTTGATGGACGATTTGGCCGCCATGGTACCAAAGGTGATGATCTGGGCTACCTGCGTTTTGCCATACTTGTCCACCACGTAGTCGATTACACGCTGGCGGTTCACGTCGTCGAAGTCAATATCAATATCGGGCATCGACACACGCTCCGGGTTCAGGAAGCGCTCGAAGAGCAGGTTATACTTGATCGGATCGATGTTGGTGATACCGATGCAGTACGCTACTGCAGAACCGGCTGCCGAACCACGGCCCGGTCCCACAAACACGCCCATGTCGCGGCCCCGGTTGATGAAGTCCTGCACGATCAAAAAGTAACCGGCAAAACCCATCGTCTCTACGATGCGGAGTTCATAGTCGAGGCGTTCCTCAATTTCTGGGGTGATGTCGGTGTAGCGCTTTCTGGCCCCCTCGTATGTGAGGTGGCGCAGGTACGCGTCAGGACCGGCATGCTCCGGCGGAATCGGGAAGTTGGGCAGCAGGATGTCGCGCTTGAGTTTGGGCGGCGTGATCTTGTCTACAATATCGTTGGTGTTATCCACGGCTTCCGGCACGTCCTTGAACAGCTCGTTCATTTCGGCCTGCGTCTTGAAGTAGAACTGGTCGTTGGGGAAGCCAAAGCGTGTTTTTGGTCCGGCCTCGTCGATGCGGTTCAGCATCTGGCGCACGCCCGGCTGATGGCCATACTTCTGGCGCACGTTCTCCACCGTATCGTAGATCACCTTCTGGTCATCCGACAGGAAGCGGTAGTATTTTGTATGAAAGTCACCCACCGGCGTGCTCTGATCCTCACCCGTGTTCACGCACAGCAGGATGTCGTGCGCGTTCCAGTCTTCCTGGTCCACATAGTGCGAGTCGTTGGTGCAGATAACTTTTACGTTATACTTTTTGGCCCATTTCAGCAGTACCTGGTTGATGTCTTCCTGGCTTTTTCCGGTGCCGTCAATGTTCATCAAACCGTGGCGCTGGATCTCGATGTAATAATCCTCGCCAAACACATCGAGCCACCATTTAAAAATCTCCTCGGCTTCCTCTTCTGTTTTCCAAAGGATGGCCTGCGGTACCTCAGCGCCAATACAGCAGCTGGTGGCAATCAGCCCTTTGCTATACTTTAAAAGCAGCTCCTTATCGATACGTGGCCACTTGCTGTAGATACCCTCGATATAGGACATGGAGCAGAGCTTGGCCAGGTTCTGGTAGCCTTCCTGGTCTTTGGCGAGCAGCAGCTGGTGGTGGCGCACGTCTTTTACCTCTTTGCTAAAGGTTTTCTGGTGGCGGTCTTTTACCAGGTAAAACTCGCAGCCCACGATCGGCTTCACGTTATACTTGTTGGCCTCGTTCACGAAGTTGAAGGCGGCGAACATGTTTCCGTGGTCGGTCATGGCAACGGCGGGCATGCCATCGGCCTGCGCCTTTTTCATGAGCGCGCCGATGCTGGCCTGGCCGTCGAGCAGCGAGTACTGCGTATGGGTATGTAAATGCGAAAAAACGGGCATTTATAAAGAATTAGGAATTACGAATGATGAATTAAGAATGACTTCTGTATCAGAAAGAATCTATACTTGACGGTCATTTTCGGGATGTTAAAATTACAGAAAATCGGTCGGCTGCCCAAACGAAATCCCGCCTCGGGTTAAAACAAAAACGCGGCAGGAATAATCCCGCCGCGTCGTGTTATTTTGGCTTTGTCTGGCTCTTAAAATATTAGCCTAGAACATACGCTGAGGCTCCTTTACCTCTTCTGGCTTCTCGTTCACCACATATAACTTTTGGGTAGGATAGGCGAACTCGATTCCCTGTTTTTCAAACTCTCTGAACAGCTGCATGTTTATACTTTGCTGAGTGTCCATGTACTGATTAAAATCGGATGTGAGCACGTAGTAAACGATCACAAAATCAAGCGACGAGTCGCCGTAGGAGGCAAAGTGTGCCCTGTCAAATTCGGCTAGTTTCTCGTTTGTTATAATCTCCTTGATAGTTGAAGGTATAGCCTCCAGCTTATCGGCAGGTGTTTCGTAGGTTACTCCAATACCAAACTGTATGCGGCGGCGCTCCATACGTTTGTAATTGTGGATGCGGGAACTGGTCAGGTCGCTGTTCGAGACGATTAGCTGCTCTCCGGTAAGGCTTTTGATTCGGGTTGTTTTCACGCCGATATGCTCAATGGTGCCACTTTTATCGCCTAATGCAATAAAATCACCTACCTCGAAAGGTCTGTCCAGAAAGATGACGAAGTAGTTGAAAAGGTCGCCCAATATGTTCTGAGCCGCCAGCGCCACGGCAATGCCGCCTATACCTAAACCTGCAATAATAGCCGTGAGGTCGTAGCCCATGTTGTCGAACAGAAAGCCGATGCCAATGAACCAAACTACAATATTAAGGATCAGGCTGATGGCACCTATCTCATTGGCACTGCTGCGGTCCGGGTGCTTGCGCCTGAAGTAGGTGCGGACCAACTGCATCAGGGTAGAGGTGATAAACCGGATCACCATGAAAGTAACCGCCACTGTGGTGGCAATGGTGACGATACCAGCCAGGCGTGGTGTCAGATTGAGGGAGGTTATACCTATGTATAGGACGAAAAAGTGCAAAACCGGGACACCGAACTTCGCGAGGCTTTGTACAATATAATCGTCTAAATGGGAGGTAGACCTCTCAGCCCATTTCCGGATGCGGAGCAGTACGGAGCGCCTGAATATAGCAATCAGGAGGGAGCCCAGCAGGATAATGGCAAGGGCAATAAGATAATCTTGAACTGTATTCTGAAAATATACTCTGTTTAATATATCAGTCATGTACTTGTTTAGTGGTTAATTTGGCTTAAATATACAAATTTTAGTTTTAGGGATTGGCAGGCCTGGGTGCTAACAGCTCTTAAACAAGGCACGCCCTGGTTTTGCTTCGTGGGTTATACTTACAGCATTTCTAAAACTCTGGATGGGGCATGGTCCGTAAGCTAAAGTTTGTACATGAACGAAGGTAGCAATAGTATCAGAAATGGAAGTAGCAGCAAGTTCGGGTAAGTTAGGGGGGATGTTCAGGGCCTTGCACTATCGCAACTACAGGCTCTTTTTTGTGGGGCAGGGGATTTCGCTTATCGGTACCTGGATGCAGCAGATCGCGCTTAGCTGGCTCGTGTATCGCCTTACTGACTCTGTTTTCCTGCTCGGCGCCGTTACCTTCTCCAGCCAGATCCCCTCGTTTATACTTGGTCCTTTTGCCGGCGTGCTCGCCGATAAGTTTAACCGCCACAAGGTGCTGCTGGTAACGCAAACGCTCTCCATGGTGCAGGCCTCCACGCTGGCGGCGCTGGTGCTTACCAACACCATTGAGATCTGGCATATACTGGCGCTAAGTGCCTTTCTGGGCATCATAAACGGCTTTGATATATCGACCCGGCAGGCCTTTGTGGTACAGATGGTGGATCGCCGCGAGGACCTGAGCAACGCCATCGCCCTGAACTCCTCCTTGTTCAACATGGCCCGGCTGGTAGGCCCAACGATTGCCGGACTGCTTATCGCAGCGGTGGGCGAGGGGATGTGTATCCTGATCAACGCCGTCAGTTACATTGCAGTGCTGGGGTCCTTGCTGCTCATGCGCCTGAAACCTTTTGAGCGGGTGCCGCAGCAGCACAAAGTATGGGCGTCGCTCCAGCATGGTTTCCAGTATGCCTTCGGGTTTGCGCCTATCCGCTCGCTGATCATGATCGTGGCGCTGCTGAGCCTGTTCGGGATGCCATTTACGGTGCTGCTGCCCGTTTTTGCCCGGGACATCCTGCATGGCGGCGCCAACACGCTGGGCTACCTAATGGGGGCTTCCGGCCTTGGGGCGCTGAGCGGGGCCTTGTTCCTGGCGCAACGGAAGTCGGTGGTGGGTTTGGGAAAGGTCCTCTTGTTTACCATGTCGCTTTTCGGGTTGGCCCTGATCGCTTTCTCCTTCTCCAAAGTGCTGCTGCTCTCACTAGTGCTCATGCTGTTCTCCGGCTTTGGCATGATCGTGACGATGGCCTCCTGCAACACGCTGCTGCAGACCTTGGTGGAGGATGACAAACGAGGCCGCGTGATGAGCCTTTATTCCACCGCTTTTATGGGGATGGCCCCGATCGGGAGTATGCTGGCAGGGTCGGTGGCGGAGATGGTTGGCGTAGGATATACGTTAGCGGGATGTGGCTTTTTGTGTGTGATCAGTATCATTCCTTTTGCAGTACAAAGGCCGCGCCTGCGCAAAATGGTGCAGCCTATTTATGAGCGCCTCGGCATCGTGCCCGAGATCGCCACCGGCCTGCAAACCGCCTCTAACCTGACTGCGCCGCCGGAAGAACGGTAGGTTGGTTATTGGTTATTAGTTGTTGGACTAAAGTATAAAAGCTGGCTTTGCGGCCAGCTTTTATACTTTCATGAGATGCTCTCCGGAATGTAGTTGCTGCTCCCTTCGTGCCAGCCTTCTAACGGCTAATATCTAACACCTAATAACTAACAACCAGTAACTAAAACTACTTCTTTCGGATCTCCAGCTTTTCGCCTGCGCTTACCGCGAAGTCCGGCTTGTTGTTCCACTCCATGATATCCTTGATGGTTACATCATACTTTCGGGAGATCTGGTACATGCTTTCGCCGGCAGCTACGGTGTGGTAAATAATGCCGGTTGGGGTGTTGCCTGTCGCTGCAGGCGCAGCAGCTGGTGCAGCGGGAGCTTTTACGCGCAGTTCCTGGCCAAGGCTCAGGCTGCTGCCCTGCAGGGTGTTCCACTGGCGCAGCTGGTCTACCGACACGTTATACTTTCGGGAAATCTGGTACAGCGTTTCGCCGGTTGCTACCGTGTGGTAGGCGCTGCTGGTGGGGAGCAGGGTGGCCGGTGTTTCTGCTGCATCCTCTGTAAACGGGGAGGCTGCCGGTTGCTGCAGCGGCTCTACTATAAGTAGCTCCTGACCCGGTTTCAGCGGCGCGTCGCCCAGGTTGTTCCAGGCTACCAGGTCATCAATACTTACGGCGTACATTCTGGAGATGCCCCAAAGCGTTTCACCCGGTTTCACGATGTGCGTGGTGGTGTTAGATGTTGGTTGCTGTGCCGGGGCAGGCTCCTTTGCAGCGGCGACCGGCTTTTTTACCGGTGCAGCTGTCGCTGCTGGCGCCGGAGCTTTCTCTTCCTTAGCCACTTCTGTCACAAACGGATCTACCTCCATGTCTGGGGCTGGCTCCAGTTCCGGCTCCTGCTCAGAAAACAGTTCCTCTTCCTCAGCTGGAACCTCTTTAGCTTTAGCTGCCTCGGTTTTAGCTGCGCCCGGGTACAGCGTAGGCTTTTCTGTGGCCGGGGTTTTAGGGGATGAAGCCGCTGCTGCAGGTGCCTTTTCCACTAAAACTGTTTCCTCAAAGGCTTCCTCTTCAGGCGCTGCTTCCTCGGCAACAGGAGCGGTTGCCACTACTGCTTCTTGTTCAGCTTCCTCTGGCTGTGGGTTGCCTTTCAGTTTGTCTAGCAAACGGGTAAAGAAATTCTCTTTTTTAGGCTCGGCTGTGCTGGCCACCGGCTCATAGGTCTCTTTGGGAGCTGATGCGGTTTTCTGCCTGTTCGGGTCACGTACTTCCACTGGGGTGTGGGCGGGGCGGCGTTTCTGCAGCCACAGCACACGGCCCGGCACCGGCACCTCATTACGCTTCATGCGGTTCTTGTACAGCAGGTAGCTCAGGCGCATGCCGTAGTGCTGCGAAATCAGCTGCATCGTCTCACCCGGCTGCACCACGTGGAACTCCGCGTCGGCAGAAGTGCGCTTCGGCTCGATATAATACGCAGTGCCAGCCTCAATTTTATCGAAGCTGTGCATGTCGTTATACTTCAGAAACTTGCGGGTAGAAATGCCTGCCTGCAGCGCCAGTTTGTCTTTCGTGTCTTTCTCGCGGGCCACGAGCGCGTTCAGGTTATTGCGCTTCACGATGGCGGCAGAGGCCTTGCCGGAGTTGCCCTGGCGCGGCAGGGTTGGTGTTGTTTCCTTCGTTGATGCCACCACGTTCATGTCGCTGCCGTTGCGCACCGGAATCATCACGTAGTAATCCTTATCCGATGGGATGGAATTGCCCAGCAGCCACTTGTTATACCTCTCCAGCTCGCTGTAATCGGTCTTGGTGGCCACGGCGATCTCTGAGAGGCTCTGGCCCGGGTTGGCGCGCAGCTCGCGCAGCGACACGGCCGGTGGGTTGGCCTTGCCTACAAAAGCATCATAGGCCACCTTATGCGCTAAAAAGGTTATGATGTAATCATTTGTCTTCTCGGTAATGTCCATTTGCCTGGCGCCGTTGTCGGATGGCTTGGTAAAGGCTTTGGCGCCGGTGTAGCCCAGGTAGTACGAGAGCAGCGAGTTGAGCCAGTTGTTGTAGTAGTTGTTGCTGCGCTTAAAGTACTTGGCAGCGCCACGGCTGGCCTCCACAATATGGCGGCGCTCATCCACATGGCGGTCCATGCGCAGGTTAAAGTCCAGGGCGGCTTCGCGCTTAAACTGCCAGTAACCCACCGCGTTGGAGGTAGACACGGCATCGCCAATCAGGCCGCTTTCCTGCAGGGCCAGGTACTTGTAATCGTCCGGAACGCCTTCTTCCTTAAACACACGCTCAATAATGGGGAAATAGGCATCTGCCAGGTCCACCTTCATCTGGAAGTATAGCTGGCTGCGCTGCAGGGCATCTACCTTTTTCTGGATCTCGGCCTGCGCCCTGTTGTTGAGCTTCAGGTGGATATCGGCAAAATAGATGTTGTGGGGTACGGTTACCCCTTGCGCCTGTGCCAGCAGGGGCAAAAGCAGGAGTGCAAGAAACGTGGCAAAGGATTTTCTCATGACGAGAGACGCTTAAGTTTGATTAACTGTGATGATACGGAGGCTCTACTTCCTGTTGAGTTAACTATAGATAAATGTCTATATGTTAATGTGTTCAGAATAGAATATAGCTAATGCAAAATTAACGGAAAAAGCTTCGTATTCTAAAACGCCCCACTAAGTTCCTGCATTATTTTTTCGGGGAGAAAAGCAGGAATTTTTCTTCGGCAGAAAGGGCAGGTGCTTAAGCTGCAGAAGTATAGCAGGTTAGGGTAGGAGGGAAGAAAAAAGGGAGGCCCTAACAGCGCCTCCCCTCATCATTTTATTTTTTTCGGGCAATCATCAGGCCGTCGCGCACGGGCAGCAGGATGCTCTCCACCCGCTCGTCCTGGTGCACGTGCTGGTTAAAGTCCATCACAGCCTTGGTGTCCTCGTCCAGCTTTTTGCGGTATTTCTCCAACACTTTGCCGCTCCAGAGCACGTTGTCGGCAATAATGTAGCCGCCGGGGCGCACTTTGTCTATCACCATATCATAATAGCGGCCGTAGTTGATCTTGTCGGCATCGATAAACACCAGGTCGAATGCGTCCTCAATGGTGGGCACGATCTCCAGCGCATTGCCAATGTAGAACTTTATACTTTCGCCGTAGCCCGATTCTGCGAAATAGCCACGCACACGCTCCTCAAGTTCCTCGTTAATATCTACGGTGTGCAGGGTGCCGCCCGGCTGCAGGCCCTCTGCCATGCACAGCGCCGAGTAGCCGGTGTAGGTGCCGATTTCCAGAATCTGCTTCGGCCGTATCATTTTGGAGTACATAGCCAGCAAACGCCCCTGCAGGTGCCCCGACAGCATGCGCGGCCGCATTACGCTCAGGTGCGTCTGGCGGTTTATCTTGTGCAGTAGCTCGCTCTCCGGCGAAGTATGCTCTTCGGAGTAGCGCAGCAGGTCTTCGTCTATAAATTCCATAGTCTGATTGTTAATTGATGATTGTTAATTGCTTTTGTATACTGCTTCTGTTTTGGAGTGGCTGCATGATATCAGGTGAACCCCAAACAATCAACAATAAGCAATCAGCAATTAATTAGGCACGTAATTCAGAATGCTCAGATTCTCCTCACGCAGCACATCGTTGGCGATGTCCAGCAGATCCTTAGCTTCTATGCTTTTGATCTTGTCGAAGATCTCGTTGAGCGACTCTGCCTTGTCCTGGTCCAGTATACTTTTGCCGAGCATCATCATCAGGCCCATGTTACTTTCCTCGGCCATGGCCAGCTGCCCCATCAGCTGCTCCTTGGCGGTGTGCAGCTGCAGCGAGCCCAGTTGCTTTTCACGAAGCTTCTTCAGTTCCTTCATCACCAGCGAGGTGGTGCGCTTCAGCTGCTTTTTCTCCGTGCCAAAGTAAATGCTCAACAGTCCGGTATCGACGTAAGTGGCGTAGTTGGAGTCGATGGTGTACACCAACCCGTGCTTTTCGCGCACGGCCAGGTTCAGGCGCGAGTTCATGCCCGGACCGCCCAGCAGGTTGTTCAGCATAAAGAACGGGATGCGGCGGTCGTCGTCCAGGGCGTAGGCAGGGCAGCCGATCACGCAGTGCGCCTGCGAGATCGGTTTCTCGATGGTGACGGCCTTGGGGGTATAGCTGGTAAAAGGCCCCCGCGCTCGATGCTTTTTTATACTTGGGATGCCGCTGAGGTACTTCTCGGCCAACCTCACCACCTTCTCGAAAGGCAGGTTGCTCACCGAACAAAACACCAGCGCATCGGTGCTCAGGTTGCGTTCGATAAAGCCTCTGAAGTCTTTTTTCTGGAAGCTCGACACACTCTCTTTGGTACCCAGGATGTTGTTGCCCAGCGGATGCCCGTCGAATACCACAGCGTCAAACTCATCCACGATAGCCTCCTCCGGCGTATCCAGATACATCGACATCTCCTCCAGGATCACCCCGCGCTCCTTCTCAATCTCCTTCTCCGGAAAAATGGAGTGGAAGGTAATGTCTGTAAGCAGCTCAAACGACTTCTCGAAGTGCTTGTCCAGCACGGAGCTGTAGAAGCATATCTTCTCCTTGGTGGTGTAAGCGTTCAGCTCGCCGCCCACTGTCTCCAGGCGGTTGAGGATGTGGAAGGACTTGCGTTTTTGGGTGCCTTTAAAGGCCATGTGCTCCCAGAAGTGGGCCAGGCCCTGCTCCTGCGGCAGCTCATCGCGGCTGCCGATGTCCATCACGAAGCCGCTGTGGGCTATCTTGGTGTGCAGCACCTGCTTGTGTACAACCCGTATTCCGTTCTCTAAAGTATGAATATGATAATCAGGCATTCCGTTCTAAAATTAGCCTGCAAAGGTACGGAAAAAGTACCGGATTTTCCGGGGGAATAGCGGATGTATTGCAGACGGGGAAAGTATGGCGGATGCTGCAGGGACAGGCCCAGCTATACCTGTCGAATAGCATTATGGCCTGAGGGCAGGAGAGGGAGTAGTTCTGCTGTTCCGGACTTCTTTGTCCGGAACTTCTCCTGCTGCGGACATCCTTGTCCGCGTTTCTGCAACGCCGGGTCCAACCACCCCTGCCCCCTCCTTAGCAAAGGCGTGGAGCTTTCACCCCACCCCAACCCTCCCCTAAGAACAGGGGAGGGAGATCTGTCGGTAATTCTAAAGAGATCTCTCCCAAAGGTCGAGATGACAGTAAGGGCGGGAGCTATCGAACCTGTTCCTATTCCTTGTTCAGTATACGATTATCATCCCCCTACCCCCTTCGAAGGGGGACTTGGTTCAAGCTCTGTTGGCGGAGGCTATCGAACGATTCCCAGTCCTTGGGTTGAGCGCCTATGCGAGTTTTTCCGGTGCTGAACGAAGTGAGGCATTGCGACGTCAGGAGCAAAGGAAAAGCTACCAGCGCGATGCCAAAGGACGAGCCTCCCGGGCTGGAGGGAGCCAAAGTATAAATGCAACTGTAGGCTTGTAAGTCTGGAGGATGAACAGAAGCTAGTAGGGATAGCTTGTGTCAAGCTGAAGGAAGCGGAAGCTATGGAAGTATAGCCCAAGTATGAAGTATGGCTCTATGAGCCAGTTGGGTTGCAAACCCAACGAATAGGAAAGCATGGGTTGCAAACCCGCGGCAGCGAAGGGTATAAAGTATAGCTTAGATAAAAAGTATAGCCCAAGAAGAAGTATGGCTTTTCAAGCCACTCGGATTACAGCCTCAACACCATCGTAGGACACAGGTCTGAAGACCTGCGCCAGAAGAGACTGGGAAGTATAAAGTATAGCAGCAGCCAACTTTACCGCTTCTTCTCCAGCCCACCCACATTAATCACAAAACCCACGGCAAATACCGAATAAGCCGCTGTAAGCGTATCGCGGTTTTTCAGGCCAATGGTGGTGCCGCTGGTGTACTGCAGCTGCACCGATGGGTTAAGCGTGAGGCGCGTGTAAAAGATCGGCTCCAGGAAAATATTGTCCTCCTCCTGGCCCGGCACGTTGTTTAAGGAATACTCGTGCATGTTGAGGTAGCTGGCGCGCAGGGCGGTGCCGTAGTTCAGCGGGAACTCCCGGTTGAGCAGCCGCAGCGATTTTTTGCGCTTGGAGGTAAAGTTTACCTGCACAAAGTATTTGCTGAAGTTGGCGTCGTGGCGCTCGTAGGTCATTTCGCCGGTTTCCTTGTCTTCCTCTTTCTCGGTGCGCTCGGAACTGCCGCCCCCAATGCCGCCATAGATCTCCAGGATGCGGTTGTTCTCAGGGCCGAACGTGGTAAAGTAACCACCGGCTGCCTCCAGCAGGTTGTGGCGCATGTCGCGTTTGCGGCGCTCGGTGCTCAGCATGGATCCGTTCAGCAGCACGGCAAAGTGATCTGACACGGCATAGGCGGTATTAAACGTGATGTTGCCTTTCGGGGTAACGTGGCCCCCGGCGCTCAGTTCGCCCTTTTGGGTAAACATCGGCACGTTAGGCACATTGGGCATGTAGGCAGAGGTGCCGCAACCGGCCAGCAGCAGGGGCAGGGCCAGCAATACTGTGAACTGTTTTATACTTTTAAGGAGGGAAAGCGCGGTAAAGGGTGTGTTCATAAAATTATATTCTGCACAGCAAAGTCTGCCAACTTAAAGAATGCACGGTGCATTCACAAGCAGGCAACGATAGATTTAGTGAAATATTCAGATTATTGAGTTAAAAGCGGCGGCAGGGTATTGCATTTTTAAGTAAGGCCGGTTTGGTGTAGTTTTGTCGGTAGCATGAATAAAATACTCATCATACAAACGGCTTTCCTGGGAGACGTGGTGCTGGCCACGGCGCTGGTGGAGAAGCTGCATACGTTTTACCCGGAGGCGCAACTTGATTTCCTGCTGCGTAAAGGCAACGAGGGACTGCTGAAGGATCACCCGCTGCTGCGCCAGGTGCTGGTCTGGAACAAGCAGGAAGGCAAGTATAAAAGCCTGATGCGACTGCTCTCGCATATCCGTGCCGAGAAGTATGATCTGGTCGTAAACGTGCAGCGCTTCGGCGCCACCGGCTTGCTGACCGCTTTATCTGGTGCCAGGGAAACGGTGGGATTTGAGAAGAACCCGTTCTCGCGCCTGTTCACCCGCCGCTACGTGCACGATGTGCGGTCGGGTACGCATGAGGTGGAGCGCAATAACATGCTCATCCAAAGTATAACCAACGCCATCCCGGCCAAGCCGAAGCTGTACCCGAGCCAGGTTGATTTTGCCAAGGTAGAGCAGCTGAAGCAGGAGCCGTTCATCTGCATGGCCCCCACCTCGGTGTGGTTTACGAAGCAGTACCCGCAGGAGCAGTGGGTGCAGCTCATCAACAGCCTCGACCCAAAGTATAAAGTATACCTGCTCGGTTCGCCTGCCGACAAGCAGCACTGCGAGGAGATCATCGGCCAAAGTATAAACCAGCGTGTGGAGAACCTCTGCGGACAGCTGAACCTGCTGCAGTCGGCGGCCCTGATGCGCGACGCGGTGCTGAACTACGTGAACGATTCCGGCCCGATGCACCTGGCCTCCGCCCTGAACGCGCCTACCTGCGCCATCTACTGCTCCACGGTGCCGCGCTTCGGCTTTGGGCCGCTGGCCGATTTTGCCGAGGTGGTGGAGCGGGAAGAGCCACTCTACTGCCGCCCCTGCGGCCTGCACGGCTACAAGGCCTGCCCGCAAGGCCATTTTAAGTGCGCCCGCGAGATCCGGAATGAGCAGCTGCTGGAGGTGTTGAGAGTTAGAGAGTTTAGGAGTTAGAGGGTTTGGGAGTGGGAATAATACAATGCTTTGCGTTTAAGTAGCCAGGACTCTCAGTATCAGAGCCCCCTCATTCGCTCATTCAAAACTCACCCCCGCCACACACTATACTTGCCCCACCTGCAGTTTTATACTATATTAGATGTATAAAGCACCCGCTAAACCCTACAAAATAAAACTACATGAAATACGAGCCAATCGGGCAGGAGCTGTTTATCAATCACCGCCACAACTTCGTCAAGCAGCTCAAGCCTTCGTCCATCGCCATATTTCACTCCAACGATGTAATGCCCACCAACGCCGACGGCACCATGCCCTTCCGGCAGAACAGCGACCTGTTTTACCTCTCAGGCGTGGACCAGGAGGAAAGTATACTTTTGCTCTTCCCCGATAGCAAGGACGAGCGCATGCAGGAGATCCTGTTCATCCGCGAAACCAACGACCATATCCTCACCTGGGAAGGATATAAGCTGACCAAGGAGCAGGCGCGGGAGACATCGGGTATCCCGACCGTTTACTGGACGCACCAGTTCGAGCAGGTGCTGCACACGCTTATCTACGAGGCCGAACACCTGTATCTGAACACCAACGAGCACCTGCGCGCCGTGGTGGAAGTAGAGACCCGCGACGCCCGCTTCATCAAAAAAGTAAAGGAGCAGTTCCCGCTGCACAAGTATGAACGCAGCGCCCCCATTATGCATCAGCTTCGGGCTATAAAGTCAGTACGGGAGGTGGAGTTGATACAGCAGGCCTGCAACATTACCGACAAAGCTTTCCGCAGGCTGCTGGGCTTTATTAAGCCGGGTGTGATGGAATATGAGATCGAGGCGGAGATATACCACGAGTTCCTGCGCAACCGCTCCAGAGGGCCAGCCTACGAGCCAATAATTGCCTCCGGCGAGAACGCCTGCATCCTGCACTACACCGACAACAGCCGCGAGTGCAATGACGGCGACCTGGTGCTGATGGACTTCGGGGCGGAGTACGCCAACTATGCCGCCGACCTGACGCGCACCGTGCCGGTAAACGGCAGGTTCACCAAAAGGCAGCGCGAGGTATACGAGGCGGTGCTGACGGTGATGAAAACCGCCATGCACATGCTGGTGCCCGGCAACACCCTGGACCAATACCACAAGTTTGTAGGCACCGTGATGGAGAACGAGCTGATTAAGCTCGGGCTGCTGAACGAGAGCGACGTGCGCAACCAGGACCCGGAGAGGCCACTGTATAAGAAGTACTTCATGCACGGCACCTCGCACCACCTGGGGCTGGACGTGCACGATGTGGCCAATAAGTTTCGCCCCTTTCAGGAGGGTATGGTGTTTACCTGCGAGCCCGGCATCTACATCCGGGAGGAGGGAATAGGCATACGCCTGGAGAACGATATCCTGGTTACGCACAACGGGCCAAAAGACCTCATGCAGCATATACCCTTGGAGGCAGAGGATATCGAGCGGCTGATGCGGGGTGGGGCTCAAGACTAAGACGTACGGATAGCTTAAGGGAGAAAAGTGGAAGCTGACGGCCTTTTTTGCTGTACTTACTCTATATTTTTGGCCCTTGAGTCAAAAAAAAATCAACTGTACAACCTTGCGGGTTGGTTTCAGTTTGAAGTATAGAAATGCGTACTGTCCAGTCCACGATGCCAGAAACCTGTGCAATTTAGATGGTGGTGTACAGTGGGTTATGTTCAACCCGGATAAATGAGAGCCTATGGGCGAACATTTACTTTTCCTGAAAAAGCATGTCAGACGGCTGCCTCAACTAGGGGCGGTGGGCAGAAATTTTTCTGCACAAAATAAACTCGTTTCGAAACATGCACGTATTGTCATATCAACATATACTTTGTAGAATCATGCAAACACATTTATCAAGATTTAAGAAACTTGCTTTCGCACTCGTGTTCCTGCTTATAGCAGGGCCGGATGTATTTGCGCAAAGCTCTGATCAAAAGACAAACCTGCAAATATACGGAAGCGCCTTACAGTATAAAGGCGATATCACAGGCGATGATGGCTTTAGCGACCTAGAATGGGGCGGAGGCCTATCGCTGAACCGTTACCTGAGCCCGTCTTTTGATGCAGGTCTGCACCTGACGTACGGCAGCACCGAGGAGGCTGGTGAAGGCTTGTATAATGGTGGTAAGTTTGATGCACAGATGGGTACCGCGATGCTGGGCCTGCGCCTTAAAATGTATGGTACCATCCTGAAAGAAGATGCCTTTATTGGTCCATACCTGCAGGTTGCGGGTGGTGGCGCCTGGGCTAAGACCGATGCCACTGCTCCGGCTGGCGGTCCTGCCGTTCATAACGACGATAAGTTCTTCACCATGGCTGGCAGAGCCGGTGCGGGTATCCGTTTCCGTTTCTCTGATGCCGTTAGTGCCTTTGTGGAGACAAACTACATGATCATCGGCCAGGATAAGATCGACGGCTATGATGTGGGCGATAACGATCAGTTCCTGATGCACAACGTAGGCCTTGGCTTTAACCTTGGTAAGGCCAAAGACACTGACGGCGACGGCGTGCCAGACAGACGCGACGACTGCCCTGACACCCCAACTGGTGTGCAGGTAGACAAGAACGGTTGCCCTATTGACACAGACGGTGACGGTGTACCGGATTACCAGGATGAGTGCCCAAGTGAGGCTGGCGTGGCTAACCTGAATGGTTGCCCTGACCGCGACGGTGACGGCATTGCAGACAAAAACGACCAGTGCCCTGATGAGGCCGGTACTGCCGCTACAAACGGTTGCCCAGACTCTGACAACGACGGCGTTGCCGACGCACAGGATAAGTGCCCTGACACTCCTGCCGGCGTACAGGTTGGCCCAGATGGCTGCCCGGTAGATTCTGACGGTGACGGTGTTCCGGATAACGAGGACGCTTGCCCTAACTCAGCAGGTACTGCTGAAACCAAAGGCTGCCCTGAGCTGGATGAGGCTACTAAGAAACTGATCGAAGAGAAAGTACGCTTCGAGTTCGACAGAGCCAGAGTGCAGGATAGCTACAAGCAGCTGCTCGATAGCATCACCATGGCCCTGCAGAAATACCCAGACCATGTGCTGCTGATCAAAGGCCATGCGGACCATATCGGTTCTGAGGAGTATAACCAGGCGCTGTCTGAGCGCAGAGCCGAGGCTGTGAAGGAGTATCTGATCCAGCAAGGTGTACAGAATCCGGACCGACTGGTAACCAAAGGCTACGGCGAAACACAGCCACTCGTTAAAGTGAACGAGCGTCTGTCTAAGCGCAGAACGGAGAAAGAGCGTGCCAGAAACAGAAGGGTAGGCTTCGAGATGAACACGCCAGACATGCAATTAGACCTGGAGTAAGACAACTGATAAATAACGCAAAAAGCGCCGCAGACGAAAGCCTGCGGCGCTTTTTGCGTTAATTCTAAAGAGATCCCCACCCAAAGGTTGAGATGACAAATAGCAGCGGCTATAGAAATGATACCCAGTCCTTGGGTTAAGCGCCTATGCGAGTTTTTCCGGTGCCGAACGATAGTGAGGCAGCCCAAGGTACGAGGGCAGGAAAAGCTCCCAGCGCGATGCCCGAGGACGAGCCCTCTCGGGCTTGAAAGAGCCAAAGTATGAAATGAAACTATGGGTTTGTGGGAACTAGAGGATCAGCGGTAGCTAGAAAGTATAGCTTGTGTCTAGTGGAAGGAAGCAGCGGCACATTGAAGGCATAAGCGGACGCTTGCGCCAGCAAAGTATAAAGTATAGCAGCAAGTATAAAAGTATGGCTTATGCGGATTTGGAAATCCGCATAAGCTTTGGTTCCGGACAAGGATGTCCGGAACAGCGGGAAGTATAAAGTATAGCCAAAGTTAAAATCCTGCTCAACCCTTCATCCTCAAAATCCTGATTCAGACAAGTATAAAAGTATAGCCGAAGCAAGTATGGCTTTTCAAGCCAGTCGGGTCGAAAAGCCAACATCATAGTAGGACACGAGTTGCAAACTCGCGCCAGCGGGGGAAGGCTTATACTTCTGAAACAGTTATAGAGTTAAAGTATAAACCCCGCCCTTATGTGAGAGCGGGGTTTATACTTTAAGCATGTCTATACTTCACATTACCCTTTCTGAGCAAGCAAGTACAGCACGGCCATGCGTACGGCCACGCCGTTCTCCACCTGGTTAAGTATGATGGAGTGGTGCGAGTCGGCGGCATCGGAGCTGAGTTCTACGCCGCGGTTTATCGGGCCCGGGTGCATCAGCACGATCTCCTTGTTGAGGCTGTCGAGCAGCTTTTTGTCGATACCGTAGTATAAAGTATACTCGCGCAGCGAGGGGAAGTACTTCATCTGCTGGCGCTCCAGCTGTATGCGCAGCACGTTGGCCACGTCGCACCACTCCAGCGCCTTGCGCACGTTGGTCTCCACCTTCACGCCCAGCTGTTGGATATACTTTGGCAGCAGCGTGATCGGGCCGCATACCATCACCTCGGCGCCCTGCATCTGCAGCGCAAAAATGTTGGAGAGCGCTACCCGCGAGTGCAGGATGTCGCCGATGATCACCACCTTCTTGCCGGCCACCTCGCCTAAGCGCTCCCGGATGGAGAAAGAATCCAGCAAAGCCTGGGTGGGGTGCTCGTGGGTGCCGTCGCCGGCGTTCACGATGTTGGCCGGGATGTGCTTGCTCAAAAAGTGCGGTGCCCCGGGGCTGGAGTGGCGCATCACGATCATGTCCACCTTCATGGCCAGGATGTTGTTCACCGTATCGAGCAGGGTTTCGCCTTTCTTTACGGAGCTGCCGCTGCTGCTGAAGTTGATCACGTCGGCAGAGAGGCGCTTTTCGGCCAGCTCAAAAGAGAGACGCGTGCGCGTGGAGTTCTCGAAAAATACGTTGGCGATGGTGATGTCGCGCAGCGAGGGCACTTTCTTAATGGGCCTGTTCAGTACATCCTTAAAATTATCGGCAGTCTCAAAAATGAGCTGGATGTCTTGTGGGGTGATGTCTTTGATACCTAACAGGTGCCGGACGCTGAGCTCTTGCATGTATGAGTAAGTGTTTATTCGTCGGTTTTGGTAATTAGCCAGATGGCGTCTTCTTCGGCCTGCTGCCCCTTCCACTCCACCAGCACCCGCTGGCTCAGCAGCGAGTTCACCTTGCGGCCCACGTACGTTGGCTGAATGGGCAGGTGGCGCGTGTAGAGGCGATCTATAAGCACCAGCAGCTCCACGCTGGCCGGGCGGCCGTAGGCAATCATCGCGTCCAGAGCGGCGCGCACCGAGCGGCCGGTGTAGAGCACGTCATCCACCAAAATCACGTTTTTGCCCTCCACCAAAAAATCAATCTTGGTGGCGTTGGCCGTGATGGGCGTGTCGCGTCGGCGGAAGTCGTCGCGGTGAAAGGTGGTGTCCAGAAGGCCGATAGGAACTTGCTTGCCAAGTATACTGCTTAGGGTGCTCTGGATGCGCTGCGCCACATACTTGCCGCGCGGCTGCAGGCCCAGGATCACAGAATCAGAAAAGTCGCCATGGTTCTCAATGAGCTGGTGGCACAGGCGCATCACCATGATATCGAGCAGTTGGTGGTTTACGATGAGTCTTTTCTGCATAGCCGGGATAATTGAATGCAAATATAGAAAGGATTGGGGGAGTTGGAAAGGTAGAGAGTTAAAGAGTAAAAAAAGTTAGAGAGTTGGGGAGTTAAAGCGTTAGGGCGTTAGAAAGTTAAAACGTGATCTTATTGATGGAGAATGCCTGCCGGGTGCCCTTTCCCTTCGTTTTGATGTGCTGGAATCCGAAGGCCGCCATGCTATTGCCGTACCAGCGGATCAGGCCGGGGTACTCGACCAACTGTATCTTCTCGTTTTCATCAAAGGGCAGCAGCTCCAGTTCTGTCTTTTCCTCGTTGTAGCGGTTGTCGTCCATCAGCTGGTACACGATCCTGGTGTCTTCGGGGTAAGCCATCACCACGCGCCCGTCGGCCAGCTGCTGCACCTCCACCACGTGCCGCAGGAAATAGGTGGTGATACCTGTTAAAGGCATGGCGTTGTCCCAGAGCAGCTGGCCTTTTTTATCGAAGCCCAGGGCTACGGCGTGGCTGCGTTTAAACCCATCCTCTAACTTGTAAGGCCTGAGGCTGCTCGGAGTCATACTTAGGATACTGTTGCGCTCGCTGCCGTGCTGTGGGTAGTATGCCTCTGCTGCCAGTATGTAGCCGTAGGGGGTTTCGATGAGGTCGTGGAGGAGCAGGCGGTAGTTCAGGCCTGAGCCACGGCCGGACCTCAGGCGCTGTTCCTGGCGGCGGCGGGCGCGCTCCTCGCGGCGGGGCTTCATGTACTTGAGGAAATTGTTAAGCTCGAGGATGCTGTAAAAGTTGCCCTCCACCACCTGTGAAGCCATCAGGGTGGCAAAGAAGCCCTGGGAGTAGCGCAGGTCGCGGGTGCCGTAGGTGCCGATGAGCAGTTTTCGGGTCGTGTCGCCGGGGGTCACCTCGGCGTTCAGCAGGCTCTTATCCTCCTTCTGAAGTATGAAGTAGCTCTTGAGCAGCTTCCCATTGGCGTCAAAGCTCTTTACCTGCAGTCTTGAGATGCGCCCGTTCGACTCCGAGATCACCACATCCAGCTGGTTTTGCCCGTGGTCGGCCAGCATGTCCGTGAACGAAGACTCATCGCCATAAAGAGAAGGCAAGGGCGTTATCTCGGCGGTTTTAGGGTTCAGGTGCAGCAGGAGTGACTTGCCGTCTTTGCGGTTGCGCCCGATGAGAAAGAAGTTGTCCTGAAGCACCCTGTACTCATAGATCTGATCCAGTTGCTCAATCTCAAACTTTTTATGCCAGATATCACCGGTGTTATGGCTCAGGCGCACAAAGTTATAATCGCGCAGGTTATCCCCACCATATACCAGGTACGTATGCGGGCCAACCGTATAAGAGCGGATGTAGTCGTTGTCGGGGGCGAGGGCGGCGGTATCGGTCCATACCTCCTGCAGCTGGCTGTTATACTTGGTGAAGTGGAAGGAGGCCTCGGTTTCCCAAAGGTTGCTGGTTTTGTGGTACACCAGCAGGCTGCTGTCGGGTAGGGCGATCACCTCCACGTCCACGTCCTCGGCCTTGAGCGGCAGCTCCAGCCGCACGGGCTGTGTGGGCAGCTCCTGCGCCAGCAGGGGCACAAGTATAAACGAGAACAGCAGGGCGAGCAGGTGGCGGATGTGTGGCATAGCGTACAAGGGGTTAATACTATCCGGTGAGGGAAAAGTATAAAAATAGCAGCTATTTCATTTTACTGTAAATAGCTGCTATTCGTTGTTCTATGCCTTGGTTTTTGCGGCTTAGTTGCCCAGTGCCAGCAGCACGTCGAACTCCTCGGCCTTTAGCGGCATAACCGAGAGGCGCGACTGGCGCAGCAACGCGATGTCCTGCAGGCGCTCGTCTTTTTTGATCTGCTCCAGAGTAACGGGGTCCTTAAAGTCGCGGAAGGGTACCAGGTCTACCACCACCCACTTGCCTTTGTCGTCTTTGGCAGTTGGGTCCGGGTAAGCGGCTTTATCCACTTTGGCAATGCCCACGATGGCCTTCTCGGAAACGCTGTGGTAGAACAGCACGAGATCACCGGGTTGCATTTGCTGCATGTTGTTACGGGCCTGGTAATTGCGAACGCCGTCCCACATGGTGCGCCCCTCTTGCACAAACTTTGCCCAGGAATAGGTTTCAGGTTCTGATTTTACTAACCAGTGTTGCATTGGTGTAAGGGTGAAAAGAGTTAGAAAGTTAGAGAGTTAGAAAGTTTGGGAGTTAGAGAGCCGCCTTGCATCTTTATAAACCGAGTGTTAACGGAAAGCAGCAGCAGAAAAGCTCTGATCAGCCCTCTGGTGTTGTTAGACAGTTTCTCAAACGATTTCATCTTTGGCTAGAAGTATGACGTATGGGTGGAGTTAATTCTTCTTGATCGTGACCTTTTGCTTCCGGCGCTGGTAGCGGATAAGGTCATCGGCGAGCAGCGCCAGCAGCACTCCGCTGATCATGCCTCCCCAGAAAGCGTCCAGCATGTCGGCAAGTATAAGTATAAAAACAAGGACCTGTAAGCCGGCCTTCAGCTGAAATTTACGTTCCGGGCTCAGGTCGGAGTAAGTTTTTAGGAGCCCGGCAATTTTTGAGCTGTAGCCTGCTGAGCGCCTGAAAAATCGCTGCACCTCCATCTCGAACTGCACCAGCAGCAGGCCCAGCACCACCCCCCCGAAAAAACTGATGAAAAGATCGGCTACCGCGAGCACCATGAACAGCAGCAACAGCAGCATGGCCGTCCTGGTTCGGGTCGATTTGGATAGCTTCTCGTAGTTGAGCATGGGCTTTTTTGTTATGGTGTTCTTTTAAAATATGAAGTTGCCAGAATCACCAGGGCAACAAAAGCTGCGAGCAGAAATAAGGGCAGGGATTTCTTTAGTCTCCTTTCTATGGCTAAGAGTATACTTGCGGGTTAACGAAGGAGTTATATTTATGCAAGTATAATTTATACTTATAAAGTATAGTTAACGTTCAGGATTTATTCTATGCGCTTCACTTTTAATAAGTCATTGCTCAAAGAAACGATCTGGATGCGGTATTCGGTGGGCGGGGTGCTTCCCTCGGCCATGCGTACCTGTACCAGGTCTTTCTGCAGCTGCTCCCACTCGCCCTCCTCTTCCTGCAGGCCATCGGTAGGGGCTATCTCGAAGCGTTTGAATACCCCTCCCGGCTCTATGCTGAAACCGGTGCGGCCCCGCGACGGCGGAAAGTCATAGGTGTTGGGCCGGTACACCCATAGCCCCTCTTCGTCTTCCTCAAAAGAGTGCAGCCATACTTTCCCGGCCAGCTGCGCAGCCACTTTATCGTTTTTCTTGCACGTTACCGCCATAAATAGCAGGCAAAGCAGGCAAAGCACAGACGTATATCTCATAAGTATAAATCAGGTTTATATGCTAAGGTAGGGAATTATGGCGGTATATGTAAGTATAAACATACAACTATTCTGCCCCTTGGTTGCTAACGGCAAGGGCTGATGATTATTACGAAAGAAAGTATGCAGCGGGCAAGGCGGGCGTCGGAAAGGACCAAGGTTCGGGCGCTTTTCCTATCTTTGTAACACACCGACAAGACGCAGGCTTTGGAAAACAAGAAGATCATAAAACAGTTTAAGCTGGCAGCCGAGCTCATGGAGCTCCACGACGAGAATCCGTTCAAGATTCGCTCCTACACCAACGCGGTGGGGGCGCTGGAACTGGTGGAGGAACCGCTGGAAACGCTGGCGCAGGCGCAGCTAGAAAGTATACAGGGCGTTGGCAAGGGCATCGCGGCCAAGATTGTGGAGATAAACGAGAAAGGCACCTTTGCCGAGCTCGACCAGATGCTGCAGGTAACGCCGCCGGGCGTGGTGGAGATGCTGCGCATCAAAGGCATCGGCCCGAAGAAAGTGCGTAACCTCTGGAAAGAGCTGGGTGCCGAAACGGTGGAGGAGCTGCTGGAGGCCTGCGAACTGGACAAGGTGAGCAAGCTAAAAGGCTTCGGCGCTAAAACGCAGGAGAACATCAAGCAGGCGCTGCTCTTTACCCAGCAGAATCGGGGCAAATTATTGTACGCCGAGGCCGAGCTAGTGGCCGAGCAGCTATTGCAAAGTATAAAAAATGCCGTGCCGGAGGCGCAGGTAGAGCTGGCAGGAGAAATGCGCCGCCGCATGGAGATCATCACCGTGCTGCAGTTTATACTTGCCACTGATGCCCCGGCGCAGGCACATGAGGCACTGCAAGGTATAACGGAGCTGCAGGAAGACCAGAAAAACTCCGGCCCCTTTGCCTGGCGCGGTGCACTGGCCGAAAGCGGCATGCCGGTGGAGGTGAAGCTGGTGCCGGAAGAGCGTTTTGCCAATGAACTGCTGCTGACTTCTTCGAGCGTGGAGCACCTGGCGCAGCTGTTTACGGGCAGCACCAACCTGCTGACAGTGGTGCGCGAGCAGGGCTATGCCTCGGAAGCGGATATTTATAAATCGGCAGGTATGGCTTACGTAGCGCCGGAATTGCGCGAAGGCACGAACGAGCTGGAACTGGCGCTGCAAAACAAGCTGCCCCAGCTGCTGGAGCTCTCCGACCTCAAGGGCATCCTGCACAACCACAGCACTTACTCCGATGGCGCCCATACCCTGGAGCAGATGGCCACCTACTGCCGCGACATGGGCTACGAGTACCTGGGCATTTCGGACCACAGCAAGACAGCCGCTTACGCCGGTGGCCTGCGCGAGGGCGATGTGCTGCGCCAGCAAAAGGAGATCGACGAGCTGAACAAGAAACTGGCCCCGTTCAGGATCTTCAAAGGTATTGAGTCGGATATCCTGGGCGACGGCTCGCTGGACTACGACGCGGACATCCTCAAGACGTTTGACTTTATCGTGGCCAGCATCCACAGCACCCTGAACATGGATGAGCAACGGGCTACGGCGCGTTTGATCACAGCCATCGAAAACCCTTATACCACCATGCTGGGCCACCCCACCGGCCGCCTGCTGCTGCGCCGTGAAGGCTACCCGATCAACCACAAAATGGTGATCGACGCCTGCGCGGCCAACAACGTGATCATCGAGATAAACTCCAACCCGTGGCGCTTAGATCTAGACTGGCGCTACGTGCAGTATGCGCTGGAACGCGGCGTGATGCTAAGTATAAATCCCGACGCCCACCACACCAGCGGCTACGACGACATGAAGTATGGCGTGCTGGTTGGCCGGAAAGGTGGCCTGACGAAAGAGATGACCTTCAACGCCAAGCCATTGGAGGAAGTGGAAAAGCATTTCAGGGAGCGGAAGGAGAAGATAAAGTAGGTAAAGGTCAACCTACTTCAAGCTTTCAGCCTGCGAAAGAATTGCTGTAGTCTATAAAACCCGTAAGCTGAAAGCTTACCTCAAGTATAGCCACAAGTTGAAAACTTGCGGCAGCGTTTGCTTAAAGTATAACATGCCAAAAATCCTCATACTACGTTTTTCCTCCATTGGCGATATCGTGCTCACCACGCCTGTTATCCGCTGCATCAAGCAGCAGGTGCCGGGGGCGGAGGTGCATTATGTCACCAAAAAAGCCTTCCAAAGTATACTTGCTAACAACCCGTACGTGGACAAAGTGCATGTGCTGGGCGAGAAGTTGGGCGACCTGGTGCAGGAGCTGAAAGCCGAGAACTTCGACTATGTGGTAGATTTGCACAACAATCTGCGCACGCGCATTATCAAAACAAGACTAGGCAAGCCAAACCGCAGCTTCAACAAGCTTAACTACGAGAAGTGGCTGATGGTGAACTTCAAACTAAACCGCCTACCTGACGTGCACATTGTGCAACGCTATTTAGATGCTGCCGCTGCGCTGGGTGTGAAAGACGACGGCGGTGGCCTGGACTACTTTATACCTGCCCCGGATGAGGTGGATGTCCATACCTTGCCGGAAGGATTTCAGAACGGCTACGTAGCCTTTGCCATTGGGGCGCAGCACTACACCAAGCGCCTGCCCACGGAGCGTATCATAGAGCTGTGCGACCGCCTGCAGCAGCCGGTTATACTTTTGGGAGGTAAGGAGGATGCCGCCACCGGCGAAGAAATCGCTGCGCACTTCCACAATCGATCAACGAACAACAAGCAACGGACAACGATCTTCAACGCCTGCGGCAAGTATAACCTGAACGGCTCGGCCTCGTTGGTGAGGCAAGCGGAGAAAGTGGTAAGCCACGATACAGGCCTGATGCACATTGCGGCAGCTTTCCGGAAAGAGATTATCAGTGTGTGGGGCAATACCATTCCGGAGTTTGGCATGTACCCCTTCCGGACCAGGTATAAAGTGCTGGAAGTGCACGGCCTCAGTTGTCGCCCTTGCTCCAAAATCGGCTACAGCAAGTGCCCCAAAGGCCATTTTAAATGCATGCGGGATATATCGTTTGAGGATCTGAAAATCAGTTAAAGAGAAAATAAGACTATGCCTAAATATAACTTAACCTGGCAGGGAACGGATGTGCAATTGCTGGAGGCGCTGCTTCTGGCATCCGGTGAAGAAAGTGGTGCGCCGCTGCCTGAAGTTCTGCTCATGGCCGACGCCCTGGACGGTACCGTGCTCTCACAGAAAGAAGTGGAGCAGGGGCTGGAGAAACTGATGTCGGTGGGCTACGTGGCGATACAGAAGAACAAGCTGCTGCTAACTCCCGCCTTTCTGCATGACTATGAAAGTATAGACGGTACTGAGGATGAGCAGCAGGCGCTGGTGCAGTTGCTGCAAACCAAAGAGCTCAAGGCCGAGAACTTCGACGAGCCCAAAATCCTGATCAAGAAGTATAAACTCAAAAATCAGTACCAGGCTTACCTGGAGCAGTTCGGAGGGGAAGAGTAGGAGATTTGAAAATGCTTCTTAAAGCAAAAGCCGCTGAAGTATACATCCAGCGGCTTTTGCTTTATTTGATTCGGAGCATCTTCATATCTCCAAACCTTCTCATTTCCAAATCTTAAGAAATCTTCTCAAACCCTAAGTAGGAGTGCAACACCTTTGGCATATTAATGCCATCCGGTGTCTGGTTATTCTCCAGTATGGCGGCTACAATGCGTGGCAGGGCCAGAGCGCTACCGTTTAAGGTGTGCAGCAGCTGTGTTTTGCCCGATTCCGTTTTGTAGCGCAGCTTCAGGCGGTTGGCCTGGTAAGTCTCAAAGTTTGAGGCGGAACTTACCTCCAGCCAGCGGCCCTGGGCGGCAGAGTATACTTCCATGTCGTAGGTGAGGGCAGAAGTGAAGCCCATGTCGCCGCCGCACAGGCGCAGCACGCGGTAAGGCAGCTCCAGTTTCTGCAACAGTCCCTGTATGTAGCTGCTCATCTCCTCCAGCGCCTCATACGATTTCTCTGGCAACGTTACCTGCACAATCTCCACCTTGTCGAACTGGTGCAAACGGTTCAGGCCACGCACATCGGCTCCCCACGAGCCGGCCTCGCGGCGGAAGCATGGTGTATGGCCCGTGTTTTTGATGGGCAGTTGCTCTACCGGAACAATTTCATCGCGGTACATGTTCGTAATAGGAACCTCCGCTGTAGGGATCAGGTACAGGTTGTCTGCCGTGGCATGATACATCTGGCCGTCCTTGTCGGGCAACTGGCCTGTGCCGTAGCCAGACGCCTCGTTTACCACAATCGGTGGCTGCACCTCCATGTAACCGGCCTTCATGGCCTCATCCAGGAAAAAGTTGATAAGCGCGCGCTGCAAGCGTGCTCCCTGCTTCTTGTAGAACGGAAAACCAGCCCCGGAAACTTTATTACCCAACTCAAAGTCAATGATATCGTACTTCTGAATTAGTTCCCAGTGCGGCTGCGCGCCTTCGTGCAACTTAGGTATCTGGCCATGCTCCAGCACTACCTCGTTGTCTTCGGCACTTTTGCCAAACGGCACGCTCTCGTGCGGCAGGTTCGGCAGCTTGTACAGGGCTTTCTGGATTTCCTCCTCTATAGAGGAGAGTTGCTCAGCTAAGGATTTTGTCTGCAGCTTCAGTCCGGAGGTTTCGGCTTTGGCGGCCTCGGCCTTTTCGCGTTCCCCGTTCTTCATCAGCAGGCCAATCTCCTTTGAGAGGGAGTTGGCGCGGCTCTGAAGTGTATCGTGCTCGTTCTGGATCTGACGTCGCTGCTGGTCGAGCTCCAGCAAAGCGGCAACTTCCTGGTCCGCGTTTTTGTAGTTTTTCTTGTTCAGGCCTGCAATTACGTGCTCGGTCTGCTCTCTTAAAACTGTTAGCTGTAGCATAATTAAGTATAATGTATAAACACAAAAATAGAGCTTTTTAACTATTTAGCGGCTTTTACGAAATCTTTTAAACAAAAATTGAAACTTTTTATCTAAAACAACCGGTAATATTTGTTAATTAAGAGGCATTGCAATAACATTGCGGTACATTTGAAGAAGGCCATAGTTCCCGTGCCTCTCTGACTCTTTCGCAACCTATTCTTTTTCCTGAAATAAACGAAAATCTCTCGCTTTGTTCGCTCACCGCGATACCTGGCAAGTTAAGTTAACTACCATACCATTATTTATGTATAAAATTGAAGAATTGAAAGATAGGCTTCTTTCAGAGCTCAAAGAGATTGCTGAGCACTTAGGTGTTAAGAACTTTAAGAAGCTCAGCAAACAAGACCTCATTTACAAGATACTCGATCAGCAAGCCGTTTCCCCTTCAGAAACCATCTCAAAAAAATACAATCCTGTAAAACAAGCCGAATCTGCTGGTAGTGAAGAGTCTGCTGATGTTGCAGTTGCTGTAGAAGTGGAAGAGGCTCCTGCCAGGCCTGAAAAACGTCCCCGCATGCAAGCCGCTGCCAGAAGCGAAGAGAGAACCCCGGTTGCTGTGCCAGCCGAGGCTCCTGCCAAAGACCACGGCGCCCAGGGGCAGCGCGAGCGCGTTCGCCGCGACAATAACAGAGATGAGAACCGCACCGACGCCCGCGACACCCGCACGGAGGCGCGTGAAAACCGCACCGAAACCCGTGAGAACCGGTCTGAGGCGCGTGATAACCGCGGCAACGATAACAGGGGAGAAAGAGAGAGCCGCAACGATAATCGTGGAAACGATAACCGCGGCAATGATAATCGTGGTAACGACAACAGGGATAACCGTGGCGACAACCGCAGCAGCGACCGTAGCGATAACACGCGCCGTAGCAGTCAGCAGAATGCCGCCAACACCAATAACTTTAAAGAGTTTGATGGTATCATCCTGAACGAGGGTGTGCTGGAACTGATGCAGGATGGCTACGGCTTCCTGCGCTCTACCCACTACAACTACCTGGCCTCCCCGGATGATATTTACGTTTCTCCTTCGCAGATCAAATTATTTGGTCTCAAAACGGGTGACACCGTGAAAGGTCAGATCCGTCCGCCGAAAGAAGGGGAGAAGTACTTCGCCCTGCTGAAAGTGGAGACCGTGAACGGACGTACCACCGAGGAGATCCGCGACCGTATCCCGTTCCAGCACCTGACGCCACTCTTCCCGGAGGAGCGCCTGAAACTGACAACCCGCCCAAGCCAGCTATCCACCCGTATCCTGGACTTGTTTGCCCCTATCGGTAAAGGCCAGCGTGGTATGATCGTGGCACAGCCGAAAACAGGTAAAACCGTGCTGTTGAAGGAAATTGCCAACGCTATTTCGGAAAACCACCCGGAAGTATACCTGATGATCCTGCTGATCGACGAGCGCCCTGAGGAGGTAACTGACATGGCCCGCAGCGTAAAGGCAGAGGTGATTGCCTCTACCTTTGACGAGCAGGCCGAGCGCCACGTCAAAGTATCGAGCATTGTTCTCGACAAGGCCAAGCGCATGGTAGAGTGCGGCCACGACGTGGTGATCCTGCTGGACTCCATCACGCGTCTGGCACGTGCCTATAACACGGTGGTTCCTTCTTCCGGTAAGATCTTATCAGGTGGTGTGGATGCCAACGCACTGCACAAGCCGAAGCGCTTCTTCGGCGCTGCCCGTAACGTAGAGAACGGCGGCTCGCTTACCATTATCGCCACAGCCCTGATCGATACAGGTTCTAAGATGGATGAGGTAATCTTTGAGGAATTCAAGGGTACCGGTAACATGGAACTGCAGCTGGACCGCAAACTGGCCAACCGCAGAGTGTACCCGGCCATCGACGTTCCGGCTTCCGGTACGCGCCGCGAGGACCTGCTCATGGACCGCGACGAACTGAACCGTATCTGGATCCTGCGCAAGTTCATGTCCGACATGAATTCGATCGAAGCCATGGAGTTCCTGAAAGAAAGAATGAAGGGCACCAAGAGCAACGAAGAGTTCCTGATCTCGATGAACGGATAAAGAGAGGAGTTAGCTTAACATACACTGACAGCCTGCCAGACTTCGTGTTTGGCAGGCTGTTTTGTTTTGGTCATACTTCAGTATGCTATTTCTGGCGCAAGCGTCCGCTTGTGCCTTTACTTAATTTATGGTGCAAGTCTTAAGACTTGTATCCTACCATGGCGTCGGGTCTGTGACTCGACTGGCTTCAAAAGCCATACTTTATACTTACTGCTATACTTTATACTTGCCAGCTTATACTTTCCTAGCCGCTGCTTCCTGTTTTTGACACAAGCTATACTTTCTAGCGTCCGTTCATCCTCTAGACTTACAAGCCTACTGTTTCATTTCTGGCTTTGGCTCCCTCTAGCCCGGGAGGGCTCGTCTTCCCGCATCGCGCTGTGTTCCCTCCTGCCTCCGCTGCGCTACGGCTGCTCAACAAGTTGAGCACCGGATCTCACAAGGCGCTCAACCCAAAGACTGGGATCATATTCGATAGCCGCTGCCTTCTGCAACTGTCCCCTTGAGGGGACTACAGGGGTGTAATCGTTACCAGAACTCCCTCTCCTGTTCTTAGGAGAGGGCTGGGGTGAGGTTAAATTCCCCTCTCGGGAGGGGCTAGGGGTGGGTTTATACCTGTAGGGACAGGTCGCGACCTGTCCGTGCGAGAACAGCAACTATGAAACTTATACTTTAGCTAAAGCAATTTCAGGCTCCCTTAGACAAGTCTCAGATCCCGGACTTGTTTTGGGGGAGGGGCAGGGGGGGAGCCCCGGTACTATCGCCAGACACTCGCAGGAGCTGCGCACGCTGCGAGGTCTTTAGACTAGATAAAGAGAATAGATAATTCTTCCTCCCTGCCTACCACCAAAAACTATAATCCGGCCTTGCCAGCAGGTAAAAAGTATAAGTGGCGACAAAACCGAAGAGGATGTGCGCAAAAATGAGGGAGGTGAGGTAGCTGCGGAGCGTGATGAGCGGCGGGCGCGGGTGCATCATGAAAAAGAAATACCATATTACCATCGCAACCAGCCCGTGCGCCAACCCGAATAACAGTCCCCAGGAGGCTGTGGGCACACCTACGCCCGAATTCCAGAGCGCCAGGTAAGTCACGGCAAAGAAAATTCCCGCGGCATAGTGTGCAATTGTGCCCGCTACTTTCGTGCCGGTGAGCTCTGAAAGGCTGCCATCGGGGTGGGTGCGGTTCAGCAACATAGTGCCCAGGATGCGCACCACCTTCATCACGCGGTGCGTGGCAAACGAGAGCAGGTACAGAAAGGCAGTCATGGCGGCGGTGCCGGCTATGCCCGCCACTACGGCGTCTAAGAACTTCATGGGCGTTGTGCTTTGTAGTTATTCGCTACTACGGAACCAGGTTTAAGTCGGCCATGTCCGGGCTAGTAACATCAACACAAAAGCTCCACTAAGGCACAAAGAAGAGAGCTTGTTCATCTGCATGGTATTCTCAAAGTTAACCTCGCTGCGGTCGTGCTGCGCGCGCAATACCCATCCGCCAAAAAAGTATAAAACAGGCGCGGTGCAGAGCAGGAAGATGAAAATGTTGCCTACCTGCCCCGTGCTGAAGTATAACCATAGCAGCAGCGCCGTACCCGCCAGCAAACTGACAGCGGCAAACAGATAGGTTCCGTTGATACCCAACAGCAGGCTGAGGGTGCGGTCGCCGCGGCGGCTGTCCTCCTCGTGCTGGTAGATCTGGGTAAGGGGGTAGGAGCCGCATAGGAAGAGCGTGCTTACCAGCGCAAACCAAACATTTGGCGGCTGCAGCACTTGCTGTAGCTGCAGCCCTGTGCCTATCTGCACCATCCCGTACGTAAACGCCCCTTGAAAAAACGTGACTACAACTGTGCTCAGGATCGGGTACTTCTTCAGGCGGATGCCCTCGTAACTATAGGCTTTGGAGATGAGCAGGTACAGCGCCACCAAACTGGCGAACAGCGGTGAGAGCAGCAAACTGAAAAGTATGGCCAGCACATCAAAGAGCAGGACCAGGTGCATGAGTTGCCGGTTGGGTTTGGGAGGTCTTTTTAGGCCGCCTATACTTCCCTCGTCGCGGTCGTAGTAAGAGTTATAGCCGTTGCTGGCGGGGTATACCAGCACGTGCAGCACCAGGAACACCGCCACCGCCCGCCATACCTCCACATGGGGCAGCGTGCTCAGCGCAAACCAGAAGATCGGCATCAGGTATACCGAAAACGGGATGCGCATCAGCGTCAGGGCAGTGCTATACTTGCTGTTCAATTGCGAGGTTCGTTTATCGTTGTTTGTTGTCCGCAGTGCACACTCCAGTAGTCACTCATTCAAAATTCCTCCGGATACCCGATCAGGTATATCACGTCTTTTCCCGGGCCGGCACCGGTGCGGCCGGAGCGCCAGGTATAGTTTGTTGTTTGTACTTCTGATGCCATGCGCTGCAGCTGCTCCGGCGTATAGATGCGTAGCAGCGACACTGTTCCGTCCCAGATAATCCCCAATGGTATAAGTGGTAGGATATACGTGAAAAAGAGCCTGCTGAGCCGGAACGGCCGGATGAAGGGCGTTACCAGAAGTATAACCAACGGGAAGAACAACCACAGTAGCAGCAGCTCCAGCCAGCTTTTCCTGGCCCCCTCAAAAATGCCGATGGCGGCGCGCTTGTCGGCGGCGTCCTGAAGGATAGCTTTGGCCAGGTGCGGCGGAAAATGGTGGAAGGAGGAGAAGATGGTGCGCACACCTTTTATACTTTGGGGCACAGCCGTGGCATCTACGGGCTCAGGTATAAAACTGATGGCGCCGTCTGCGCTCTCCTGCAGGTATCGGTACGCGTCGAGGTTAGGGTAAAGGTCGGAGAGCGTGACGCGGACGGTGTTGCCCATGCGTTGGCTCAGCTGCTCCCGGATGGCGGCTATACCGCCCCCTGCCCCGGAGCAAAGGTCTGTGATGTGGCGCTGGTGGGTGCGCTCCAGCAGTTCCTGCAGCAGCGGCAGCGCGGCTTCGTAGGCATTCAGCCGCGTAATCATAAAGCGCAGGAAGTCGAGCATGCCCTGCCGGATAACGTGCGGGAACCAGCGCTGGTCTTCGAGCTCGAAAAGTTGGAGGCGGATGTTCAAGGGCTGTTTTTTGCTGAGTTACTCCTGAGCAGCATCAAAGGTTTTCCATGCGCCTAAAAGTATGGGCGCAAGTATGATGTCTTATACTATCCTATAACTTTTCAGGAAAGGGTAACAAAGACTGTAAGGTAATAGAAGCATGCAGAGACTGTCCCCTTGAGGGGACCACAGGGGGGTAAAACTACGGAGGGGGCTGCTTGTCTGCGCAAAAACGGGTGAATCTGCAGGTGTAAACACCCCTATAGTCCCCTCAAGAGGACTGTCTACTATACCTGAAGGCACCCTGTTGCCTAAGGAACAGCCTAATCTGTGAAAGTTATGACACAGGCGCAAGTATAAAAGCAGCCGGGCTATACTTGCGCCAAGGTATAAAATATTACAGCAGGCCCTGCTCGCCGGCGCCCACCCGCAGCCCGTCGCCGGTGTTGCTGAAGAACTGCCAGTACTCTGCGGCAGGTTTTTCCGGCTCCGGCAACACGGAGAGGGTAGAGCCGTCACTGAAGTATAACAGCAGGCCCCCGTTGTCCTGTTGCTCCGCGCGCTCCACCACCAGGTTCGGGTTGTCGTTCACCAGTTCCATCAGGCGCTGGTCCAGCATGCTGGAGCCGGGCTTTTTCCAGTCCCAAACCGGGGTTGGCAGTCCCGCCTCGCGCTTGCGGATGTACATCTCGCTTTGCTTTATCAGGCCGCCGTCAGTCAGTTGCAGCTCCCAGGGGCAGTTAACGGCAAGGGTCATCTCACCCACATCCAGCACCAGGCCCTGCGGCGTGGTGTAGTGGGTGTGGCCAAAGTGGAAGTATACGACTTTCTCGGTGCGGGTGGTCTTGTTGAGTGGGAGCCCGATGGTCTGGTTAAAGGCCTGTTGAAGTGTATCTTGCATTTTTGTGAAGATCTTAGGTGCGACTTGTGGAACAAATATAGCCAGCACACGTCAAAGTATACTTGTTCTAACAATATTTGCGAAGTAATACAGGGTGTACTTCTTGGAAGTTGTGTACAAAAAGTATCTTTGTGATCGTTTTGTATTAAGTGCGATTGGGAATTTAACCGGAACAGCCGCTATTTGCTAAAGATGCCGAAGGAGCAAGAGAAAGTACAAGAGCCTAAAACATCATCATCCATAGCCCATAAGGTAATAAGCTTTACCTGGAAAATATTTTTCCTGGGGATTGCTGTGGTGGTGGGCTACCTGCTGAGCGTGGAGCACAACGTGCTGTATCTGTTTGGCGCATCCCCGAGCCTGGACAGGCTGGAGAACCCGCGCTCCGACCAAGCCTCCGAGCTGTATACTTCCGACGGCAAGCTGATCGGCAAGTACTTCCGGGAGAACCGCAGCCCCGTAACCTACAAAGAGCTGTCGCCGCAACTGGTGCAGGCGCTGCTTGCCACCGAGGATATCCGCTTTTATGAGCATGCCGGCATCGACCCGGAGGCGATCGTATCGGCGTTGTACGGCACCTTTCAGGGGGAGGCGCGCGGGGCGAGCACTATTACCCAGCAGTTGGCCAAGAACCTCTACAAAACCCGCACCGACGACTCCAAAGGCGTGCTGGGCCACGTTCCCGGACTCAGCATCGTGATCTCCAAAACCAAGGAGTGGCTTACGGCCATTAAGCTGGAGCAACGCTACACCAAAGAGGAGATCCTGACGATGTACCTGAACACGGTGGACTTTGGCTCCAACTCCTTTGGTATAAAGGTAGCGGCCAAGACTTTCTTCAACACCTCACCGGAGAAGCTGAAGATGGAAGAAGCCGCCGTGCTGGTGGGGCTGCTGAAGGCCCCGACCTACTACAGCCCCCGCTTTAACCCCGAAAACGCCACCCGCCGCCGCAACGTGGTGCTGGGGCAGATGGTAAAGTACGGCTACCTGGATAAGACCGAAGCAGACTCGCTGAGCCAGGAGCCGCTGGTGCTGGATTACAACGTGGAGAACCATTACGACGGCCCTGCGACCTATTTCAGGGGAGCCGTGGCCGATTACCTGCAGGAGTGGTGCAAGGACAACGGTTACGACCTCTACCGCGACGGGCTGAAAGTATACACGACCATCGACTCCAGGATGCAGGCCCACGCCGAGGCAGCCATGGAGGAGCAGATGCGTAAGCTGCAGCGCCGCTTCGATAACCACTGGAAAGGCAAGAACCCGTGGGTGGATGAGAAGAACCGCGAGATACCAGGCTTTATCGAGACAACCATCAAGCGCACCGCCTATTATAAGCGCCTGCAAAAGAAGTACGGCGACGATATACAGGCGATAAACAAGGAACTGAACCGCCCGCGCGAGATGAAGGTCTTTACCTGGGACAACGACTCGCTGGAGAAGACCGTGACGATGAGCCCGCTGGATTCGCTGGCTTACTACAAGCACTTCCTGCATGGCGGCATGATGACCATGGATCCCTTTTCAGGGCACATCAAGGCCTGGGTGGGGGGCATCAACTACAAGTATTTTAAGTACGACCACGTGAAACAGGCGCGCCGCCAGCCGGGCTCCACCTTCAAGCCGTTCGTTTATGTGGCCGCTATAGACAACGGTTACTCGCCCTGCGACAAGATCGTGGACCAGCGCGTCACCATCAACTACGTGGAAAAGGGCGAGAAGAAAAGCTGGTCGCCGAATAATGCCGACTGGGAGTATACGGGCGCCCCGATGACGCTTCGCCGGGGGATGGGCAAATCGGTGAACTCTGTAACGGCCCAGCTGACTGAGAAGATAGGATGGGAAACGGTGGTAAAGTACGCCCACAAGCTGGGCATCAAGAGCCCGCTGCAGGCGGTGCCCTCGATAGGCCTTGGTCCAAGCGACGTGTCTGTCTTCGAGATGGTAGGCGCCTACAGTACTTTTCCCAACTACGGGTTCCATACCGAGCCGATGTTCATCACCCGCATCGAGGACCAGAACGGCAACCTGCTGCACCAGTTCACGCCCAAGCAGGAGAAAGTGCTGAGTGAGGAGACCGCTTTCCTGATGATGCACATGCTGAAGGGAGGCATGGAGGAGCCGGGCGGCACCTCGCAGGCACTGTGGGAGTACGACCTCTGGAAGGGCAATGAGATAGGTGGCAAAACCGGTACCAGCTCCAACCACTCTGACGGTTGGTTTATGGGCGTAACCAAAGACCTGGTGACGGGCGTGTGGGTTGGCGGCGAGGACCGCAGCATCCACTTCCGTACCTCACAGCTGGGCGAGGGCTCTAAAACAGCGCTGCCGGTGTTTGGGCTATACATGGAGCGTATTTACCAGGACAAGGACCTGGGCTATACCATGGGCCGCTTCCCGAAGCCTACCGTAAAGATCAGCAAGAAGTATAACTGCACCACCGTGCTGCCGAAGCAAACCATGCCAGACTCCACGCAGATGGACTCTATACTGGAACTGCTGAATGTGGGGGATATTCTGTAAAGTATAAACTGCGGGTGTTGCCGTCAGCAATGGCACTAAAAGCACCTGCAAAGCATCAAAGAAGAAGGGCCGGCTAAAGTATAGCCGGCCCTTCTTCTTTGATGGAATGGTTTCTTTAGTCTTCCTCTTCCTCATAAAACGAATCCAAGGCATCCTCCAGGTAGTTATACTCAAACGTGAAGCCGGTCTGCAGCACCTTGTTGGCGCTTACGCGCTGGCTGGCCAGCACCACCTCGCTCATCTCGCCCATCATCAGGTTAATAGCAAAGGCAGGCACCTTGGGCAGCACCAGGGGCTTATTCATGGCCTCTGCCAGCTCTTTTGTAAATTCTTTGTTGGTAACCGGGTGCGGCGCTACGGCATTGTACACCCCCTCAAACTGCGTGTCCTCAATGGCGCGGATAAACAGGCGGCACAGGTCATCAATATGAATCCAGGACATGTACTGCTTGCCGGATCCAAGCGGAGCGCCCGCCATCATCTTCACGGGCCGGGCCATCAGGGGCAGGGCGCCTCCCTTTATGCTCAGCACGATGCCCAGCCGCAGGATAACCGTGCGCAGACCCAGGTCGCGCATCTGCCAGGCTGCTGCCTCCCAGGCCTTGCATACTTCCGCCAGGAAATCATCGCCGTAGGTGCTCTCCTCAGACACTAACTGGTCCCCGGAGTCGCCGTAGATATCCTTACCCGACACAGAAATGAAGCCTTTGACGTGGTGCTCCGACTGGCTCAGGCACTTGTGGAGCAGGTTTAAACTGTCCACGCGGCTGTGCAGCAGCTCTTTCTTGCGCTCATCGGTCCACTTTTCAGCGGCGATGCTGGCGCCAGCCAGGTTCACGATGTAGTCGGCATAGGTGAGGGCGCTCTCATCAATATGGCCTGCCTTTACATCCCATTTAAAAGTTTTGTAGGTAGATACCTTGTCGGGGTCGCGGCTAAGGTGCGCCACCTCGTAGCCCTGGTCTATCAGCAGCTCCGATAAACGCATCCCTACTAATCCCGAGCCTCCTGTTATGAGTATTTTTCCTGGCATAAGCTTGTGTTTGTTGGCACAGTAAGTTCACCTATACGCAACTTAGGTATATTTAAGTTTTCTTATATTACTTTGGAATGTAAGAAGTCGGCGCTGGAAGGCGTGCCAGCAGGGGCAGGGGTTAACGTTTGGTGCGGATGTGGCCCAGAAACTCCGTGCGGTATTGCTCCTGCTCAAACAAGCCTGAGTATTCCGCCGTAATGGTGCTGCTGCTCACATCGTTCACACCGCGGCTCATCACGCACAGGTGGTCGGCCTCTATCAGCACGGCCACGTTCTCTGTCTGCAGCGCCTGCTTCAACTCGTTGGCTATCTGCATGGTCATGCGCTCCTGCACCTGCGGGCGGCGGGCATAGTAGTGCACAATGCGGTTGAGTTTAGAAAGCCCGATTACGTGCTCGTTCGGGATATAGGCCACGTGTGCCTTTCCAATAATCGGGACAAAGTGGTGCTCGCAGGAGGAGTACACCGTAATGTCGCGCTCCACCAGCATTTTGTTATACTTATACTTGTTCTCGAAGCGGCGCGCGTGCGGCTTATTGTCCGGGTGCAGGCCGCTGAAGATCTCCTTCACGTACATCTTGGCCACACGGTGCGGCGTGCCCTTTAGGCTGTCGTCCTTCAGGTCCAGGCCCAGCGTGTGCATGATCTCGCGGAAGTGCCCCTCAATGATGGTGATTTTCTCGTCGTCGGAAAGGTCAAACGCGTCAGCGCGCATGGGCGTCTCCAAAGAGCTCATCACGTGGTCGTCCATCGCCTCTTCGTTCTCCAGGTCGTGGTTATCCATTATATTCCACAAAGTTTCTTTCAGTTTCATACAGTTGTACTGCTAATTCGTAATCGGGGCTGATCTTGCCACGTAGTTTGTTCCAGATCACTACCGCTATGTTCTCGGCGGTTGGGTTCAGCTCCCGGAACTCGGCAGTATCCAGGTTCAGGTTCCGGTGGTCAAACTTGCTAATCACCTCCTCCTTTACCAGGTCGCTCAGCTTCTTCATGTCGTACACATACCCGGTCTCGGGGTCTACAGGGCCCGTCAGCTTCACGATCAGCTCATAGTTGTGCCCATGGTAGTGGGGGTTGTTGCACAGTCCGAAAACCGCGCTGTTCTGCTCCTCCGTCCAGGCGGGGTTGTGCAGCCTGTGCGCGGCGTTGAAGTGTTCCTTCCGGCAAACGGTTACTCTCATAGTGCTTTAAACAGCTATTGGTCGGTAAAGTTTGGCTCCATCCCCGATCACTTCTGACTGCGAGTGCCATAAGTTTGCAAAGTTAGCGTTGCTTGCCCTAATCCCAAACCAAAAGGGTTCTAAATTAATTCGTTTTGCCTTCGCCCATCTGCCGCCTATTCTTTAACTTCGTGTATCAATCAAACCTATCGGAGTACAAAAACAGGAGCCGTATGAGAGGATGTATACTTGCCATTTTTATGTTGGTGGCCGGCGTTTGCCAGGCGCAGTCGGTGCAGGTAAAAGAGGTGGAGCAGGAGGTGCTGGGCGTGGCAAGGCGCGGACAGCAGCTCTCGGTGCAGCTGGACCCTAAAACCGTGGAGCGATCCTGGAAGGATTACCTGGGCGAGGAGGCCGGTCGGGTAAAGGTGTCAAAGGGCGTGATAACAGTAGACGCAGCCAAGCTGGAGGTTATCTCAAAGGAGCCCATGCGCCTTTACTCGGTGGTAAGCAGCGATGCCATGGGCAGCAACGTGTGGTGGACGCTGGACCTGGGGACTGATTACCTGAACAAGACTGCCACCCCCAAGGAATATGCCGCCGCAGAGAAATTCATGCGGGCCTTCGCCCAAAAACTGTACCGCGAGGATGTGTTCCGGCAGATAAATGCCGCAGAGGACGTGTTGAAGGCCACCAAGGCAGAGCAGGACCGTGTGGTGAAGGAGGCCAACAGCATACAGTTAAGTATAGAGCGCAACAAGCAGCGCCGTAAGGAGCTGGAGGCCGAGTTGGTGCGCAACGCCGAGGAGCTAAAGCAACTGGAGCAGGAGGTGCAGGTGAACCAGCAGAAGCAGGAGCTGAGCCGCCTGCGCGTGCAGGACATGGAGAAAGCCGTAGATGCCGTCCGGGCCAAGCTGCTGCAGGTGGGTAAGTAGTAGGGTTATACTTTTTTGACTTTCCTAAAAGCGATAACTTAAAAAGTTTGTGCGATGCCTCATTCTCTTCTAATCCTAACAATGCTATTCCTTGCTTCATTTTCTCATCCGGAAAATCCCTGGCAATCAGCAATCAGTGATGCACCTGAAACCATTGTTATGGAAAACGAAGAGGAGATTACCCTGCACAAAGTATGGAAGTATAAGACCTTCAACAGGCTCCCGCACATGTTCGCGGATGGAAGCGGCATTTACAGCGTAGAGCCATTTACGACATTAGATTTTAGAGATAAGAGCACCTTTCGCTACAATACCCACAAGAAGCGCAGAATGCGCAGCGCCTCTTATAAAATCAGTGACAATGCCATTGTAATGGAGCAATTCGGCGAGTAGGTGAAGTTTAAGGTTTCTAAGCTGACAGCAGACGAATTAGTGCTAACAGTTAGCATAGAGATTGAAGAGGGGGAGGTTGATATTAAGGGCGATATGGTGGAGTTAGTATACATCGCTACTATTCCGTAATTATTCGAATCGCCTAAGCTAAGGAAGGATTTATACTTGTAGAGACGCAACACCTTGCGTCTCTTTTTTATGGCTTGTGCATCGTATGGGCAAGGTAAAGCCGTAGCATAAGCTATGAATCTTGATGAACTATGTTTAGTTAAGGGGTTATGAACTTGTAGTTATACTGTGGAAAGTCGCTGCTGCCATTTAAAGCTTTTATGCTGCTAATAACCTTCTCAAGCTGTTGCCTTGAGCCTTTCAATGTATACTGTTCATCCTGATATACTACTTCTATTCCTGAAATTAATGCTTCGAAATAGACCAAGCCCCTAAAGTCATATTCATAGTTAATGATTTGGTTTATTTTTCTTACCTCCCTTAAGATTGATTCATTCACAAAACCGCTGCTCGGGTGCCAGCTGTCACCCAACTCTTTCACTTCAACCTTGTCTTCTGGTTGAAACAGCTTTAGAAATAGCTTAAGAGGTATGTCTTCTAAAATCAATTTCATACTTTCGAATTCAGCCCGACAAGGTATAAAGCAGAAGTATAAGTATAACCCGCAGGAGATGCAAAGTACGGCGCGTCTCTACAATCAGGGCAGAAACCTACCTACAGCTTCATCCAGCGCTGTATCTCCTTTTCGGCGAATTTCTCATCGCGCCAGCCTACAAACTTGGTGTTCGATGATTTGTTGTAGTTCGAGAACCAGATCTGAAGGATGGCCTTGGCGCCCGGGTAATTCTTGCTCAGGCTCTCGTAGCTGGTGGCGTCGACCCTGCGCTCGCTTGGCCGCGACGGTACGGCTACAATGATGTGGCGCAGCTCCCCGTAGTTTTCGAGCTGTATCAGGCCTACCGGAATCACCTCCATCTCCGTGCCCGGCTCCCGCCGCTCCGCCAGCACCAATACCTCCAGCCCTCTGCCATCTTTGTCTATCTCCGTGGAAGGTATAAAGCCCAGGTTGCCCGGGTAGGGGAGGAAATCTACCTCACGCTCATGGCCCGCGTTCAGGTCCGGCACAAACTCCCGCTGCTCCCTGTCATACACCAGCCTGCGGGTATTTCCTGCGGGCGTCTCCACCACAGCCTGCAGTTGCTTGTTTGCCGAGTAGGTGGGCAGCTCGGCGTAGTCGGTTTTGCAGGAGGCCAGGAACAGCAGCAAGGGTAGCAAGTATAAAGTATGGCGTTTCATGGTGCGGAAAAGCTTGAGGTTACACTGCAAATATAAGAAGCGTCGGCGGCAGGGTAAAGTATGGCTGGCTGCCCAAGTAGAAGTATAGGCACAAAAAAAGGAGCCGAGGTCGTCGGCTCCTTTTTGCAAAAACTATGGAAAACTTATGAAAACAGGTATTCTTATCTTCTTTCCTTGATACGAGCCGCCTTGCCCTGAAGCCCTCTCAGGTAGTACAGTCTTGCTCTTCTTACTTTACCTCTTCTTACCAGCTCGATTTTTTCGATGGAAGGTGAAAGAAGTGGGAAGATACGCTCTAAGCCGATCTGGTTAGATACTTTTCTTACAGTGAACGTTTCTCCGTTTGTGTTCACGTTCTTACGCTGAATCACAACACCCTGGAACTGCTGAATACGCTCTTTGTTACCCTCACGGATTTTCACGTGAATGTTTATAGTATCACCCGCCTGGAAAGTTGGGAAAGAGGCGCGCTTGTCAGTAGATTCCTGCTCAATGAATTTAATTAGTTCGCTCATGATGGCTATGTTCTCTTAAAGTATCTTCTTCAAATTTCGGACTGCAAAGATATGTAAATATTTATTACATAAGAACATTTGCAGAAAAAAAATATAGTTTCTAGCGGCCACCTCAGCAAAATTTTGCCTATGACCCTCCTCGTTTCTTTTCCGACCGGCCTTCACCGGTTCTGCTTACTCGCTTAGCAGGTCGGGACGGCGCTGTTTGGTGCGCTCCACGGCTTGCTCAAAGCGCCACTGCTCGATCCTTGGTGTGTCGCCCGACATCAGGATGTCCGGCACTGTGAGGCCTTTGTACTCGGCGGGCCGGGTATACACGGGTGGGGCCAGCAAACCATCCTGGAAAGAGTCTGTCAGTGCCGAGGTCTCGTCGTTCAGCACACCCGGAATGATGCGGATAATGGCGTCTGCCAGTACGGCTGCACCCAGTTCCCCTCCGGAGAGTACATAGTCCCCGATGCTGATCTCGTGCGTCACGAAATGCTGCCGTACGCGCTCATCCACACCCTTGTAGTGGCCGCAAAGTATGATCACGTTCTCCAGCAGCGAAAACTGGTTGACAATGCCCTGGTTCAGCGTCTGTCCGTCCGGCGTCATGTAGATGATGGCATCATACGTTCGCGCGGCCTGCAGTTCCGAGATGCACTTGTCAATCGGCTCGATCATCATCACCATCCCGGCACCGCCCCCAAAGGCATAGTCATCAATCTGGCCATGCTTGTTTACGGCATACTGGCGCAGGTCGTGGATGTGGATCTCCACCAGGCCTTTTTGCTGCGCCCGCTTCAGGATAGAATGGCTGAAGGGGCTTTCCAGCAGGTCGGGCTGGCACGTGATGATGTCGAAGCGCATTATTTTTTCTCCTCCTCAGTGTCCTCTGCGTCAAAGTCATCAGCTTCGTCGGGTCCGGATGGCTGCGTGTATACTTCCAGCAGGCCTTCCGGCAGGCTCACGTGCAGTTGCTTTGCTTCGTGGTCGGCACGCAGGAAGATCTCATCCATCACCGGTACCAGCATCTCCTGGTCCAGGTACTCCATAACCATCAGCTGCTGCTGCGGCAGGTCGTAGAACTCCTTCACAGTACCCAGTGCCCCATGCTGCTCGTCTACCACCTGATAACCGATCACGTCGTGGAAGTAGAACTGGCCTTCCTCCAACTCAGGTAACTCTCCAAGCGGCAGGTAAAGCGAGGTGTTGCGCAGCGCCTCGGCCTGTTCGATGGTGTTCACATCCTCGAACTTGATAATGAAGCGTCCTTTCTGCACCGGCTCCATGGTCGTTATAAAAAAAGGAATCAGTCTTCCCTTTTGCTCCAGGAAAACTGATTCCAGATCTTCATAATCTTCGGGGTAGTCTACGTCAAAAAACGCGACCACCTGCCCCTTGGTGCCATGGGTCTTGACGATATAGCCTAATAGGAAGCATTCATCAACATGCATGGCACACCAAATTATGCTTGCTCTTCAGTAGACTCGCCTTCACCGCCTTCCGCAGGGGCTTCAGTAGCCTCTTCTGCAGCAGGAGCGTTCGCAGCAGCTTTCTCAGCCTCACGCTGACGGATAGCCTCTGCACGAGCCTCTTTCACTTTACGCTCAGCCTCCAGAGCGGCTGCACGCTTGGCTTCTTTCTCAGAACCTACCTTCTGGCGTTTCTCCTCGATCTTAGCCTCTTTCGTTTCTTTCCACTCGTTAAAACGAGCATCAGCAGTTTCCTGAGAGATGGCGCCTTTCGCAACACCGATCTGCAGGTGTTTCTTGAACAGGATGCCTCTGTAAGAAAGCATAGCTTTTACGGTGTCAGTTGGCTGTGCACCGTTCATTACCCACTGGAACGCCTTGTCTTCGTTGAAGTCGATGAAGGCTGGAACAGTGTTCGGGTTGTAAGTACCCAGTTTCTCGATAAATTTACCATCACGTGGTGCTCGAGCGTCTGCTACTACGATATCGTAGATAGCGGCTTTCTTGCGGCCTCTGCGGGCCAGTCTGATTTTTACTGCCATTTTAAAATGTGTTTTTTCAGTCGGCGGAACCCGTCCGCCAGTTTTTAGAACCGCAAAATTAGGGAAATAATTTCTGATTATCTATAGCCCTCTGTTATTTATTAATGACTTGTGCCTCAGTGATAAGTATAAAGCCTAGATAGCGATTTACAGGCAGTCTTGTTTTGGCCATTTTTAGCAGGGGTTTGCTGCTTTGTGCGCTTCTGTACTGGTGTGGTTGTAAAGCGACTGGCCGGAATTTATCCTTCCGGTCTATACTTTCATAGCCGCTGCTTACCGCAACTGGACACAAACTATACTTACCTACCACTGCTGATCCTGCAGTCTTACAACCTGCTCGTTTCATTTCTGGCTTTGGCTCCCTCCAGCCCGGGAGGGCTCGTCCTGGGGTAGGGGCCCTCGATAAGGGCATCGCGCTGTCTATTGAAGCTGCTCCTCGCTGGCGCTCCGGGCTGCTGAGCAAGCTCAGCACCGCAACAATAGAAGGCGCTCAACCCAAGGACTGGGATCAGTTCGATAGCCGCTGCTGACGAAGCCTCAGCCAAGTCCCCCTTTGAAGGGGATAGGGGGATGTTAATCTTCTGCAGACGATTCCTCTACTAGGAGGAGTAGCAAGCATAAAAAAGCCCTCCGCAGTGGGAGGGCTTTCAAGTATGATTAAGCGTTGGCTTTTACTCTTGGAGGCTTGGCAGCCTTTACTTTCACAGGCTTCAGCTTGATAATGCTTAGCTTGTCGAGCGTCCAGATCACCGGCCAGGTAGGGTCCACCTCCCACCATTTCACACCGAAGTTCACGCGGTTAGGCAGCTTGTGGTGGTTGTTTTGGAACAACTCGCCGCCCGTCAGGAAGTCAAAGAAAAGTGAGTTTCTGGATTTGTCGTTGTTGTCGAAGTTCTGATAGCCATACTTGTGGCCGCTCCAGTTCACGATGGCGCCGTGCACCGGGCCCATCAAAAAGTGTAGCGGCAGCAACAGGAACATCCACCACTGCGTGGCAAAGGCGATGTAGAACAGCACATAACCTACACCCCAGCCAATGCGGGAGAAGTAAGAGTCTCCGATTCTTTCCAGCAGCGGCCACACCGGGTAGTTGCCTTCGAAGCGGCGCTCCGGCTCCACGCGGTTGTTGAGCACGTTGTTGTAAATCTCCTTAGTCTTCCACATCATCGTGAAGGCGTTGTTGGAGAAGTGCGGCGAGTGTGGGTCGCGCTCCGTATCGGAGAAGGCGTGGTGCATGCGGTGCAGGATAGCGTAAGCGCGCGGCGACAGGAACGAGGAGCCCTGCGCGATGTAAGTGAGCAGGTAAAATGCTTTCTCCCAGAACGGGTTCATGGTAAACATTTTATGTGCTGCGTAGCGGTGCAGGTAAAAGGTCTGCACAAAAAGCGACAGGTACCAGTGCACCACAAAAAAGATAAGTATGGCCATTAATGTATCGGGTATAAAGTGATTTGATTCTTCTCCTGCGGCAGTAAACGCGCTTTAAAAACACGCCTTGCTATACGCAAAGCTACAACACGAAATTAAAAGTAAAATAGTAATGGTGGGGTAAAAGTTCAGAAACTGATGAAGATCATCTTTTCTGTATGCCTCTTAGGAGCAACAGCCATCGTCGCAGGAGCTGTTCAGGTCTGAAGTCTTGGCTTTCTCCCAGGCCTCTTTCCCCTCTTTGTAGGCAAAATACGCGATGCCCGCCGAGCCGATCAGGTCAACATAGCCGATATGGAAAAGCTCATACAGGCCGCTGGCCAGCAGAAGTATAACCGACAGCTGCAGGCAGGCCCTGGTGCAATGTGCGTCCGCGATAATCGGGGCAGAGTTCAGTTTGTTGCCAACGTCTAGTTTATACCGCATCAGAAAGAACATGGTAAAGATGGAAATGAGGGAAACGATGATGCCTACTACCGTAGTTTCCGGTTGCGCCCCCTGTATGGCTTTTAAAGCGCTGCCGACTATCAGGCTTGCTGCCAGCAGGAAAAAGCTGGTTCCGGTAATCTTCAGCGCCTGCCTCTCAAATCTGTCGCGTTGCTGCAAGGGGCGCTGCCGCATGCGCCACACCATGTGCGCAATACCCACGCCTGAGATTACCTCTACAAAGCTGTCCAAACCGAAGCCTAACAGGGAGAGGGTGTCATCCTCCAAGCCAAAGTATACTGATACCAGCCCTTCAGCCAGGTTGTAGATAATAGTGATGATACTAAGTATGAAGGCTGCCTGTAGTAGCCTTGAGACGGTTGCCAGGGACTCTCGCTCCCTAAACCCGGTTTCTGATGTTTCCGTTTGCGGATTGGTCATAAGCAGGTAACGTATCCGGGGGCAAAATAGCTCCGTTAAGTGCAACCTTGGTTACTTGAACGGGGCCCACACGGGCGCGGCAGGGGGCGGGGCACTTACTGTAACCTGTGTCTTTAGCGTGGGGTGCGTAAACTGCAGCCGGCGGGCGTGCAGGGCGATACTTTTGTCTGGAAGCGGTTGGGAAGCGCCATACTTTAGATCGCCTAGTATAGGGCAGCGCATGGAAGACAACTGCACCCGTATCTGGTGTGGTCTGCCGGTGATGGGGTTTACCTCCAGCAGAAACTTGCCCTGTTGCGTGCTCAGTAGTTTGTAGTTAAGCTCGGAGCGGGAGCCGGCGGTGTTCTCTTTGGCGTAAGCTTTGGTTATGTTGCGGGAGCTGTCTTTCACGAGCCAGTGCACCAGGGTGCCCTGCTCCTGCTGCGGGCGGTTTTGGACCACAGCCCAATAGGTTTTAGTGGTTTTCTTGCTGCGGAAGAGCTCGTTCAGACGCGCCAGGGCCTTGGAGGTTTTGGCCAGTAGCACTACACCACTCACGGGCCTGTCGAGGCGGTGCACCACGCCTATAAAGACATTACCCGGCTTGTTATACTTCTCCCTGATGTACTCTTTCGCCAGGTCGGCCAGCGTTACGTCGCCTGTCTCGTCGCCATGCACCAGCAGGCCCGCAGGCTTGTTTACCGCCAGCACATGGTTATCCTCAAAAAGTACTTCTATACTCATAAGTATAAGTCAGGGAGTAGTAAGAAGGAATAAGTATAAAGTGTAGATACGGATAGGGAAATATGTTAGAAAGCTGGAAGGCTATACTTCAAAAATGTGTCAAAGCATAACTTTCTAACTCTTTAACTCCTAAACTTTAGTACGCTTCCTTCTCGCTCGGGAAGTCCTTGCTCTTTACATCCTTTACATAGTTCTGAACCGCATCCGTCATGATGCTGTGCAGGTCAGCATAGCGGCGCAGGAAGCGCGGCTTAAACTCTTTATTGATGCCCAGCATGTCGTGCACCACCAGCACCTGCCCATCCACGTGCGGGCCAGCGCCTATGCCGATGATCGGAATCTGTAGCGTCTCTGCTACACGCTTGGCCAACTCTGAGGGGATCTTCTCCAGAACGATAGAGAAACAACCTAGCTCCTGCAGCAGCAGCGCATCGTCAATCAGTTTCTGCGCCTCTGCCTCCTCTTTGGCGCGCACAGTATAGGTGCCGAACTTATAAATAGACTGCGGCGTAAGGCCCAGGTGGCCCATCACCGGCACGCCCGCGCTAAGGATACGCGTAATAGATTCCTTTATCTCGGCGCCACCCTCCAGCTTTATGCCATGCGCCCCGGACTCCTTCATGATGCGGATCGTGGAACGCAGCGCCTCCGAAGAATTTCCCTGGTATGACCCGAAAGGCAGATCCACCACCACAAAAGCCCTGCTCACCCCTCTTATAACGGAAGAGGCATGGTAGATCATCTGGTCCAGCGTAATGGGCAGCGTGGTCTCGTGGCCCGCCATTACGTTAGAGGCAGAGTCGCCTACCAACAGCACGTCTACCCCGGCGGCGTCTAGGATAGTGGCCATGGAGTAATCGTAGGCGGTAAGCATGGAGATCTTCTCGCCACGCTCCTTCATGTTCTGTAACTGGTGCGTGGTAACTTTCTTTATATCGTTTTTGTGTACAGACATGGCTCTTGGTGGATTTAGATTGTAAAGCTATAAAATCTAGAAACAAAAACAGCCACCTTTTGTTGGTGGCCGTCCTGGTTTTAGTAGTTGTATCCGGTTCTGCTGCGTTTGGTCAGCTTCAGGTCCTGCAGCAGGGCAGAGCGGGCGTTTATTGTTAGGTTATAGCCGCGCTGGAGGCCGAATGGCACCCAGCCGATGCTCATGTCCCAGCAGTGCAGGTCGCGGTAAATCTGCACGTTGGCGTAGGAGATGTTCTGGTTCGAGATGTCGTAGGTGGCGTTGTAGGTTACTTTCCACTTCTCCGTCACGTTCAGGGAACCGTCTATACCCACGGTCTGTGTCAGGTTCGTACGGCCTGTCAGCCCGAAAGAGCGGTTATAGCTCATGGTATAGTTCAGGTTCAGCGTCCACGGAATCTTAAAGTCCACGTACTCCGGCAGCAAGGGGTCGAACGGCTCCCGCTCCAGCGACGGCAGGTTGTCCGGCGTCGGCGCCTCCGAGCGTATGGCCTCCGGGTTCAGGCTGGCTGTCAGGTTCAGGCCCGCATTCGTGATTCTTCCCAACCGTCCTCTGGATAGATCAAAGTAGTACCTGTCAATGTCCCGGCCTGTGCTGTCGTTCTTCTGGTACGGGTCCAGTGTCGCGTTGAAGTTCATGTTGATGAACCGGAAAAGCTTCGTGTTCAGGGACATTCTGATATCTGCCAGCTTCAGCGAGTCGCGGGCAAAGTCGTAGCCGGAGGAAAGGCGCAGGTTATCGATTATACTTACTTTCTCCGTCTTCACCTCCGCTGTGTCACTCTTGGCCCTCACCTTCATTTCTATACTGTTATCGATGCTGAAGTTAAGGGCGGAACTGAGGCCGGTGGCTGGTAAGCCGCTCCTGAAACGGCCCAGGTCGCGGTATTGGGCCTGGTTTAAGTTAGGGTCCACACCGACCAGGGTGCGCTGGTAAAAGCCGAAGCGCTCATCGGCAAAGTCAGGACGAAAGTTGTAGCTGATGCTAGGTCTGACCAGGTGGCGGATAGCCTCCACTTTGCCGCCGGGCTTAAAGTTTACCGTGCCGTAAACAGTAGTGCTCAGGTTAGCGCCGGCGCTGTACTGGTACACGCGGCCAAAGTTGGTGGTGTCGATGTCCACGCGCTGCGAGTCCGGGTTGAAGTTGAACGTATACTTCTCATCGAGCCAGGTTTCGCTGTAGTTCACGCTGGGGCTGAAGTTAAAGAAGCGGGCAATCTTGTAGTTGCCCAGGCCGATGCCGAACGCGTGCACGGCCTGTTTCTGCCCACTCTCCCACAGGCGCTGCAGGTTGTTAAAGTCGACGTCAATCGTATCGGCAGGGGCCGACTCCAGCAGCGGAAAGTCGGAGCGGGTGCGGGCGGGCTGCAGGTTCGAGATCGTGTTGGATGCCCGCACGTTGTAAGAAAGCGTGAACTTCTCGTACCACTTGTTTGTGGCGGGAGCATCAGAAAACAGCTCGGACACGGATACCTGCGACATGCTGAAGTTAAGGTCCGGGAGCACGAAGTTCATCGTCCCCGTTTGGGTGCTCTGCCCCTGGCTTGCCTTTACAGTATAACTGAAAGGGGAGTTGGGGATGGTTTTCTGGTAAGAAATATTCGAGTTAAAAGTTGGCGACAGGTACTGCGCGGAGCTGTTATAATTAATGCGCTGGTGCAAGGCACTACCGGCATTCACGCTGGCGCTGAAAGAGCCGCGGCCCGGCTTGGTAACGGGGCTGTGGCTCCAGTTGATCCAGAAGGTCTGCCTGGATGAAGGCAGCTGGCTCAGAGGGTTGTCTGTCGTTCTGGATCGCTCGATGTCCGCCTCGTCATTCTTAAAGTTATCATACGTGAAGCGGAAGTTGCCGCGGTAGGCGTAGCGTTTCACATAATCGGTGCTGGCCTCAGCGTTCCATCCTCCCAAAGAGTAGATATCACCCGTGAGCCTGGTGCCCATGTATTCGTTCCAGGCAAAGTAGTAGCCGCCATTATTGAGGTAGAAGCCCCGGGCGTTCTCGCCGTAGCTGGGCACAATCACGCCGGAGGCGCGCTTGGCCTTCGGCGTAGGGAAGAGGCCGAACAGGAAGCCCAGCGGCGTGGGTATGTCGCCGATCACGAGGTTAAAGGGGCCGGCCATTACCTTATCGTTGGGGATGGCCTTTATCTTGTCTGCACTGATGTAGAAGTGGGGGTGCTCCAGGTTACAGGTGGTATACTTGTTGTGCAGGCCGAAAAACTCGTTGTTTTCGTTACGTTTAACCACCTCCGAGTGTATGTATCCCTCGCCTTGCTGCGTTACTACCTCAGATATGCGGCCCCTGCGGGTTTTGTAGTTGTAGGCAATGCGCTTGGCTGCGTAAGTCTCAGCGCCCTGCGTAAAAACCGGGGTGCCGGTTTCTTTGCCTGTCGAGTCGGGGAGGGTGGTAGCGGTAAGGGTGTTGGTTTCGTAGTTGATCTGGATGTAGGCGGCCTCCAGGTTCATGTCGCCGTAGTTTATCTTGGCCTCGCCGTAGAGGTGCACCACCTTGTTGTCTACCTCAAACTGCATGGAGTCTCTGGCAGAGTATTTGATGGTGGTGGCGATATCACCCTTCGGGGCGGCCAGGTTCAGGGAGTCCAGCCCGGCCACGAGAGCCGTATCTGGCGAAGCTATCGTGGGGGTGTCTTGTGGTACTACAGCAGGGGCGGTCACCTCCTGGGCAAAGGCCGGCGGGGAGGGGAGCAAGCTGAACTGTAGCAGTAGTAAAAAAATAAAAATGTAGTGGCGCAACTTCTTCAGAGTTCCCTAAAAGTTTACTTAATTTGTACAAAGTTATTGTTTTAGCTTTTAACTAACGAGCGTTGTGAAAAATATTGTTACTGTATCAATTCTGGCTTTTGTTTTTTTGCTGTGCTCCTCTAACACCCTTGAATTTAAGAAAGAGTACAAAGTTCGCACAGTTGTGATTGATGCCGGCCATGGCGGCAAAGACGTAGGGTGCAACGGTAAATTCTCGCATGAGGCCATTGTCGCGCTCGATATTGCCAAGCAGGTAGGTGCCCTGATAGAGAAGAACGTGCCTGGGGTGAAAGTTGTTTACACCCGCACTGAGGATAAGTTTGTGGAACTGATAGACCGCGCCGGCATAGCCAACAAGAATAACGCTGACCTCTTCATATCCATCCACCTGAACGCGGGCCCGCCCACTGCTTACGGCACCGAGACCTATACCATGGGGCTTCATACTTCCAACGGGAACCTGGAGGTCGCCAAGCGTGAGAACTCCGTAATCCTGCACGAGGAGAACTATGAGGCCAATTACAATGGCTTCGACCCGAACTCCCCGCAAAGTCATATTTTGTTTGCCCTGCACCAGAGCGCCTACATGGATAACAGCCTTCGCTTCGCCGAAAAAGTGGAACGCGAGTTCAGCACCCGTGCCGGCCGCAAAAGCCGCGGTGTGAAGCAGGCAGGCTTTCTGGTCCTCTGGAAATCATATATGCCGAGCGTGCTGATCGAGTGCGGCTTCCTGACCAACCCTACAGAAGAAAAATTTCTTAACGATAAGACCGGGCAATCGTATATTGCATCAGGTATATATCGTGCCTTCCGGGAGTATAAGCAAGAGATGGAGGCGATGAACTAAGCACACCCCTACGTGAAAATATCAAAGGAACTTAAAGTTGCGCTGCTGGGAATTGCGGCACTGGTTATCCTATACTTCGGGTTCATGTACCTGAAAGGGTCAGACGTGTTCTCTGACTATCGCCGGTACTATGTTGTTTACAATAACGTAGACGGACTTACGCCTTCTAATCCTATATTTCTGAATGGTATACCGGTAGGAACGGTGCGCGACATGAAGCTCCTGACCGATCAGGATAACAAAATCCGGGTGGAACTGGAGGTGATGAAGGAGTTGCAGGTAGGAGATTCCACCATTGCCGCCATCGGCAGCTCCGACATCCTGGGAAGCAAAGCCATTACCTTATACTTAGGCAACAGCTCCACGCTGTATGAGGGCGGCGAAACGCTTATCCCATTCACGCAAAGCAGCATCACGGAGATGATCTCAACCAAGACAGTACCGATCATCGATAAGGTGGATACCACGCTGGCACGGATAAACCGCCTGCTCGATGCGGAGGCAAAAGGCAACATCCAGGATATCCTGGCCAATACGGCAGCCTCCACAAAAGCTGTAAACGATCTGCTGCGCGCCAACCAACAGAACATCAACCAGATCACCGGCAACATAAACGATCTGACCAACTCCATGAAGTCGACGCAGCGCCACATAGACCGCCTGGCGCTGAACATAGCTGAGATTACCGACACCCTGAAGCAAGTGGAGATTAACCAACTGGTGAACAACGCCAATGAGGCAGTAAAGGAGATGCAGGCTGCGGCAGCCCAGCTAAACTCGACCGAGGGCTCCTTGGGCAAGCTGATGTACGACGAGCAGCTGTATGAGAACATGAACCGCTCCACGCAGGCACTGAACCTGCTGCTGCGCGATATACAGGCCTATCCGAAACGCTACGTCAGCTTCTCTGTGTTTGGCCGCAAAGACAAGTATAAAGTAGACGAGACCGGCCGTGTGATCACCCTGGAGGAGGTGAAGGAGCTGCAGGATCAATACCCGGAGGAGTTCAGGACCGTGCCCGATACGGTTTATGTGCCTGTGCCTAAAGGGGATAATGTGAAGGCGGACACACCCGGCAATAAATAAGCAAGCTACATGTGAAAATTGTATATTTGTAGAATCCGCTTTTATGGGCGGATTTTCGCATTTTATACTTTCCTGAAAACTAATCAACCTAACCCTGGATGGATATCGAATTCAACAAAAACGAGGACGCACTGAAGCAGCTGGTCTTCCAGCTGAATAGTAGACTGAAGAAAGTACACCTGGGCGGTGGTGAGAAGCGCATCGAGAAGGAGCACCAAAAAGGCAAAATGACGGCCCGCGAGCGTATAGACTACCTGCTGGATGAAGGCAGCGAGTTCCTGGAGATCGGGGCTTTTGCCGGAGACGGCATGTATGAGGAGGTGGGTGGCTGCCCGAGCGGCGGCGTGGTTACCGGCATTGGCTACATTAAGGGCCGCCAGTGCGTGGTGGTGGCCAACGATGCCACCGTAAAAGCGGGGGCCTGGTTCCCGATTACGGCCAAGAAGAACCTGCGCGCCCAGGAAATCTCCATTGAGAACAAACTGCCCATCGTTTACCTGGTGGATAGCGCCGGCGTGTTTCTGCCGATGCAGGATGAGATCTTCCCGGATAAGGAGCACTTTGGCCGCATTTTCCGCAATAACGCCGTGATGAGCTCAATGGGCATCGTGCAGATTGCCGCCATTATGGGCAGCTGTGTGGCAGGAGGCGCTTACCTGCCTATCATGAGCGACGAGGCCCTGATTGTGGAGGGCACCGGGTCGGTTTTCCTGGCCGGATCATACTTAGTGAAGTCCGCTATCGGCGAAAGTATAGACAACGAAACGCTGGGTGGCGCGACCACGCACTCGGAGATATCAGGCGTTACCGACTACAAGTGCAAAGACGACCAGGAGGCGCTGGACCATATCCGCAACATTTTTGACAAGATGGGCGACAAGCCGGTGGCCGGCTTCAGCCGCGTGGCGCCTGCCGCGCCAAGGCTGGATGAGAAAGAGATCTACGGGCTGCTGCCATCCGACCGCGTGAAGCCTTACGACATGATGGACATCATCCTGCGCCTGGTGGATAACTCGGAGTTTGAGCCCTACAAAGAGCTTTACGGGCAGACGCTGATCTGTGGATTGGCCCGCATAGACGGCTGGGCCGTGGGCATTGTGGCCAACCAGCGCAAGATCGTGAAGAGCAAGAAAGGCGAGATGCAGATGGGCGGCGTTATCTACTCCGACTCTGCTGACAAGGCCGCGCGCTTTATCATGAACTGCAACCAAAAGAAGATACCGCTGGTGTTTCTGCAGGACGTGTCTGGTTTTATGGTAGGCAGCAAGTCGGAGCACGGCGGCATTATCAAAGACGGAGCCAAAATGGTGAGCGCCATGGCCAACTCGGTGGTGCCGAAGTTTACGATCCTGATTGGCAACAGCTACGGGGCCGGCAACTACGCCATGTGCGGCAAGGCCTATGACCCGCGCCTGATCTACTCCTGGCCAACGGCGCAGCTAGCCGTGATGAGTGGTGCCGCAGCGGCCAACACGCTGCTGCAGATAGAGGTCTCGTCTAAGAAGGCGAAGGGGGAGGAGGTAAGCCCGGAGGCGGAGAAGGAGCTGCTGGAGCGCATCACCAACAAGTATAACGAGGAGCTCTCACCCTACTATTCCGCTGCCCGCCTGTGGATAGACGGCATCATCGACCCGCTGGAGACGCGCAAGGTCATCTCGATGGGCATCGAGGCGGCTAACCATGCGCCTATCGAAAAGCCCTACAACGTGGGCGTGATCCAAACCTGAGATTATACCGCGGCGGTGAATCAAAACTAACGGAAGACGTGTTATAAATTTATACTTTGCGGGCAGCCCCTTTAAGGGGGCTCCTGTAATTTTAGTTTTTATTACGGAGGAGAAGTGACAAAAGGAGAAATTAAGGCGCTGATCTCGCTGCTGGACGATAGCGATTTTGAGGTGGCGTCGTATGTGGAGAAGCAGATTGCTTATTTAGGCGAAGGTATCATTCCGTTTCTGGAGGAGGAGTGGGAAGAAACTCTGAGCACAGACCTGCAAAAGAAGATTGAAGACCTGATACACAACCTGCAGTTCGACGGGCTGACCAAGCGCCTGCTGGACTGGAAGAACAAGGGGGCTGAGAACCTGCTGGAGGGCATGTTTCTGGTGAACTCCTACTTGTATCCGGACGTAGATTTCGCCGCCATCAACAAAGCCATAGACCAGCTGTACTTTGATGCCTGGACGCACATGAAGGACGAGATGCACCCCTACGACCAGGTGAAGTCGCTCAATAACGTGCTGTTCCGGGAGAAGCGCTTTTCGGCCAATACCAAGAACTTTCACTCGCCGGCCAACTCTATGCTACACCTGGTGCTGGAGACCAAGCGGGGCAACCCGCTTACGCTCTGCGTAATCTACATGACGCTGGCGCAACGCCTGAACATGCCGGTATACGGCGTAAACCTGCCCAACCTGTTTATACTTACCTATAAGCTAGGGGATCTGCAGTTCTACATCAACGTGTACAACAAGGGCCTCATCCTCAGCAAAGCCGACATCGATAACTACATTCTGCAGCTGAGCCTGAACCCTGTGGATATCTTCTACGAGCCCTGTGCCAACATCGACATCGTGAAGCGCGCGCTCCGCAACCTGGCCTTCTCGTTCGAGAAGATGGACGATCCGGAGAAAGCCACCGAGGTGAATAAACTGCTGGACGCTATGATGGATGAAGGTGCCGGGATCTGATCTTAATGTATAAAGGCAGCGGCCGCTCTTACTATAAGAGCGGCCGCTGCCTTTATATCTTATACTACTAAAGTAAGTTTAGTATTTCTTGATCAAACAGCCCGTGGCGCGCTTATCGCCGGCGGAAACAGGGCGGTTAGCCAGAATTTCGTCAATCACGCTGCGGAGGTAGAAGTTCTTCACCCCGCTTTCCATCTGTGGGTTATCATCAATTGCCCCTTTATACTTGAGTGTAAACTCGCCGTCCGTGTTGTGCAGCACGAACACCTCCGGAGTTTTAGTGGCACCGAACTGGCGGCTCACCTTCTGCCCTTCGTCTGCCAGGTATGGGCTATAGTTTCTGCTGGCCATCTCCTGCAGGGTTTCGCCCGCATCGCCGGCGCCGGGGTTGATGAACACAAACTGCACGCCCTTCGAACCATAGTTGCTGGCCAGCGTTACCAGGCGGCTTTCGTAGAGCTTGGCATACGGGCATTGGTTGTTGGTGAACACCAGCACTACGGTCTTGGCATCGGCCATTTCGCTTAGCGTTACGCTTTGGTTGTCGGTGCCCTGTAGCGTGAAGTCAGCCACTTTATCACCCACTTTGTATCCCCCGGATTGGGCAAAAACGCCTACCGAAAGCAGCAGGGATGTGAGTAAAGGGAATAACTGTTTCATGTCTATCTGTGTTTAGTCTGTGGGAACGGGTTGCTTGTCTATGCAGTAGGTGAGGATGTGGTTTTGCACCACCTCAAAGCTAATACGGTACAATTTAGAAAAATTTTCAGTATTCACATGGCCTTGCAGCATATTTGGGCTCCCGGTAGGCGCTATGGCCAGGTTCTCCTTAAATATCAGTTGCTTACGACTGTAGAGTTTGTATAACGTTTCCTTGGCGCTCCAGTACAGGCAGGTATTTTGCTCACTTGCCAGCGTTTGGCTCTTCTCATTATCGGTCAAAAACTTATCCTGCACGCGCAGCGCCTTCGGTGATACCAGTTCAATATCTATGCCAACCTCGTGCTCATCAGAAAGTATAACGGCGGCAAGCTGCGGCGAGTGCGAAATAGATACATGGAAGCGGGAGTCGGGGAAGTATGGCTTGCCGTACTGGTTGCGCAGCAGCTGGATGGGGCGTGTGGTAAACTCCTGCAGCAACCTGTACACCAGCACCCGGCTGGCCAGCCACTCCCGCTGCCGCTTGGGGTGCACCTGCTCCAGGCCCTCCTCCACAGCCACATAAGCGGGCAGCGCGGCCCGCAGTTCCTCCACCGGCTCGGTCAGCTCCCAGAGGCCCAGTCTCGTGTGCCCGTCCAGTTGTTTGATGTATAGCAGCGGCATAAGCAATAAAGTATGATTACAGCGTTTTTAAAGTATGGCACGGCTGTTTAGCTGTATTTGTTGTAAATTTAGGCTAAAATTACAGAACACCCGAGAGGATAGGCGGCATGGCAAGCAAAGTACAAGTTGAGAAGGTGGCAACCCTGACCGGGCACCGCGACAGTGTGTATACATTGGTGCAGGCAGCGGAGGAGCATCTGTTCTTCTCGGCCGCCGGCGATGGCATGGTGGTGGCCTGGAACATGCAGGCGCCCGACACCGGAGACCTGGTGGCGCGGGTAAACGCATCTGTGTACGCGCTGTGCTACCTGCCGGAGCGCCACCTGCTGCTCATCGGGCAGAACCGGGAGGGTGTGCAGGTGATCGACCTAGAGAGCAAGCAAATACTGAAGTCGGTGCCGCTGCCCAAGGTGCCCATTTTCGATATACTTCATACTTCGGAGGCGGGCAAAATATTTGCAAGTATGGGCAGCGGGGGCGTGGCGGTGCTGGATGCGGAGACGTTCGAGCTGCAGACCATCATCCGGAAAGCCGACAAAAGCGCGCGCAGCCTGGCCTACAACAAGTATAGCCATGAGCTGGCCGTGGGCTATAGCGACCATAAGATCCGTATTTTCGACGCTGAAAATATGGAACTGAAGTATGAGCTGACCGCGCATACCAACTCCGTGTTTACAGTGGCCTACTCGCCCGACGGCAAGCTGCTTTTGAGCGGTGGCCGCGATGCGCACCTGCGGGTGTGGGAAGTAGAGCAGCATTATACCGAGCGGGGATACCTGATCGCGCACATGTACACCATCAACCACATTACCTACAGCCCGGGCGGCGAGTATTTTGCCACCTGCAGCATGGATAAATCCATAAAACTGTGGGACGCGCAAACCTTTAAGTTGCTGAAAGTGATTGATAAAGTGCGTCATGCGAGCCACGGCACCTCGGTAAATAAATTATTTTGGTCGGCTCACCAGAATCAGTTAGTTTCGTGTAGCGATGACCGCACCATTTCGGTTTGGGATATAAATTTTTGAGTTATGAAGATTACACCGTTAGAGATCAGGCAAAAGACGTTTGAAAAGGCATTTAGAGGACTGGATAAGGATGAGGTAAATGCATTTTTGCTGACGCTCTCGCAGCAGTGGGAAAAGCTGCAGGATGAGAACAAGGACCTGCGCATGAAGCTGGACGCGGCGCATCGCGAAACACAGAAGCTGCGCGAGGTGGAGTCATCGCTCTACAAGACATTAAAAACCGCCGAAGACACCGGGAACAGCATACTGGAGCAGGCCAAAAAATCGGCTGAGCTGCAGGCCCGCGAGTCGGACCTGAAGGCCGACGAGATGATGAACCGCGCCCGCAACGAGGCCCGCCAGATGCTGGAGGAGGCCCAGCGCCAGTCGGAGCGGGTGATCGCCGAGATGCAGCAGCACGTGAAATCGCTCGACCAGGAGTGCCGCCAGATGGAAGGCTACCTCGACCACCTGGTGCGTGACCTGCGCCACCTGGCTAGCGAGACGCTGGAAAACGCCGAGAAGGCCAAGGCAAAACCTAAAGCCGGCACACACAGTATTCTTTCAAAAGCAGCCAATACCGAGGTTAGCCCTTCGGAGTTGCTCAAAAACCTGAAAGATATGGATAAGACATCAGATAACACCACATACCAGTTGCCGCAATCAACGGCCTCTAATGCACCCGTAGTTGTGGCTAGCGCCGCCGCTACCCACGACACCATCGGTGACCCGGCGCCAGACGTAACGCAGCCGCATCCGGAGGTGCCAAACCCAACGACTCCAGTGCCTGACGTGCCTTCGCCGGAGATACCGCAGCCAGCCCCAGACTACCCGGGCCGTGTGCCTGCCCCGGACATTGAGCAGCCGGTACCGGAGATTCAGCCGGTGCAGCCAGACAAGCCGGAGATCCAGCCACCGATGACGGAGCCGTCGCGTAACTCCTTTGTTACCAATGGCGCTGCCGTTAAGCCGGCATCAGGAGGCTCTTTCTTCGACGAGATAGGCTAAGCAGCGGATGGGGCAGATCGCGCTGGAGGGCATGGAGTTCTTTGCCTTCCATGGGTTTTACGACGAGGAGCAGAAGATCGGCAACAAGTATGGCATCGACCTGATCATTAACACCGACCTGCGCCGCGCCGCCGAATCCGATAACCTGGGAGAAACAGTGAATTATGAGGTGCTGTATGCGCTGGTGCTGGAGGAGATGAAGACTCCAGCCCGCCTACTGGAGCACTTGGGCCACCGCATCATCGATAAAGTGTATGAGCGGTTCCCGTTTGTGCAGTCCGTGAAGGTAAATGTGTACAAGTTTAATCCCCCGCTCGGCGGCATCTGCAAATGGGCCAAGGTTACTTTAGAGGAGGCCAGGTAAAAGACTTACTTATTGATAAAGAGCAGTCGGTTCAGTGATGGATCGGCTGCTTTTGTTTTAGCAGGATTTTATACTTGCTGCTCCTATAGCCTCCTTGGCGCAAGTGTCCCTTGTGCCTTGATTAGCCGCTGCTTCCTACAATTTGGAACTAGCTTTACTTACTAGCTGCTGCTCATCCACGGCTTTACAACCTGCTCGTTTCATAGTATACTTTGGCTCCCTCATGGCCGGGAGGCCTCGTCCTTTGGCATCGCGCTGTCTATTGAAGCTGCTCCTCGCTGCCGCTCCGGGCTGCTGAGCAAGCTCAGCACCGCAACAATAGAAGGCGCTCACCCCAAGGACTGGGATCGGATTCGATAGCTACCGCTGACGGAGCTTGAACAGAGCTCCCCTCCTTGGCTAAGGAGGGGCAGGGGTGGTTGGACCCGGTGCTACAGAATTCCTAGTGCTCCTCCAAATTATATCATAGAACTAAAACAGAATTTCTTGCCTTCTACTTAAAACCATGAACGAGGCAAGATGGGCAAGCTAAAAGAAAAGATTGCGTTAAGTTCGGCAGAGGAGGCAGAGCTCAAGCGTCTGGTAAGCAAGGGCAAGCACGCTGTGCGCAAGGTGAAACGGGCGCAGATACTGCTCAGGCTGCACGAGGGGCACAAGCATGTAGACATCGCCCAAGCGGTAGGCGTGAGTCTGGCAACGGTGTACAATATCCACGACCGTTACCTGGCCACCAGGCTTCATGCCGTAGAGGAGAAGCCCCGGCCTGGCCAGCCGCGCAAAGTAACCCCCGAAGTGGAGGCGGCTGTCACCCGCATCGCCTGCAGTCAGGTGCCAGGGGGCCACTCCCGCTGGACAGTCTCGCTCATAAACGAGAGGGTGGTGAAGCTGGGCTACGAGCTCAATGATGAGACGGTGCGGCTGGTTTTAAAAAAAGCAGGCTTAAGCCCTGGCTCAGGAAGCAGTGGTGCATCGGCCAGGTAGATGGCTAGTACCTGGCCAACATGGAGGATGTGCTGGAGCTCTACGGGCAGGAGCCCAGCGAAGGCAAGGCCAGGGTATGCTTTGATGAGCGGCCCTGCCAGCTACTGAACGACGTGGTGGAGCCGTTGCCCCTGAAGGAAGGCAAGCCAGGCAGGACTATGAGTATGCGCGCAAGGGCACGGCTGTTATCCTGCTGGCCTATGACATAGACACGGGGCAGCGGTACGTGCAGGTAAGGGGGGGCGCACCAAGCAGGATTATGCCCAGTTTATGGAGTGGCTGGCAAAGGAGCATTACGCGCACGTGGAGCAGGTAGCACTAGTGCAGGACAATCTTAACACCCACAGCTACGGCTCATTCTACGAGAATCTGCCCGCTGCCGACGCCAGGGAGCTGGCCCGCAAGTTCTGCTTCCATTTCACGCCAAAGCATGGAAGCTGGCTCAACATGGCTGAGATAGAGTTCTCGGTGCTGGCCAGGGAGTGCCTAAACAGGAGGATTGGCAGCATGGAGGAACTGGAAGAAGAGGTGCTGATATGGTGTGAGAAGCGTAACAGAAAAGCATCTAAAATCCATTGGAGCTTTACCGTCAACACCGCCAGAGAAAAGCTGGCAAAACAATACCAGAAAGTAAATACAGACAACCCTTTGTCTAAGAATTAAATTGGAGAATCACTAGTTGCTCTTCGGGATTTATAATCCCGAAGCACTTAATATGAAGATTTGCAATCCGACTTTTAGTTTTTCGCCGCAGTTCTACAGCTGGCAAAGTGTTAAATCAAATTGCAAATCCGAAAGAGCGGACGCCAGGGGTGGGTTTATACTTGTAGGGACAGGTCGCGACCTGTCCGCACGATACCGGCGGCTATAAAACTCATACTTTAATATGAGCAAGTAAGCTCCCTTTCCTGTTTTTAGGAGAGGGTGGGAGGGAGGTGAAAATTTCCCTCCTTAGTCAAGTCTCGGATCCCGAACTTGCTTCGGGAGAGGGAGGGAGTGGTTGAACCTTGTACTGCAAAATTCCTGCCTCAGTGGTTATGCTTTGTAGGCACCAAGGAGCTGTCTATACCAACCGCAACAGCTCGGCCGCCGCGGCGAAGGCCGATTTCCTGCCAGCCTTCACCTCTTCGGCTATACCTGGCAACAGCTGCTTTACCTGCCCATGTGCATAAAAATTGTCTTCCAGCCCCTGGCGTATGGCCTCATACATCCACTGCAGGTTCTGGTCGTGACGTTTTTTCTCGAAGAAGCCATTGCCCTTGGTAAGTGCCAGGTACTCGACAATGGTTTTCCAGATGGTGTCGAGACCGGTATTCTGTAAGGCCGAACAGGTGCTCACTTTGGGCATCCAGCCGGAGGCAGCCACCGGGTAGAGGTGCAAAGCGCTCTGGTACTCGGCGCGGGCACCTTTGGCTTTGCTAACGTTCTCCCCATCGGCCTTGGTGATGGCAATGGCATCGGCCATCTCCATGATGCCGCGTTTGATACCCTGTAGCTCGTCGCCGGCGCCGGCCAGCATCAGCAGCAGGAAAAAGTCTACCATGGCATGTACCGCCGTTTCGGATTGGCCTACGCCCACGGTCTCCACAAAAATAGCGTCGAAGCCTGCCGCCTCGCAAAGCAGAATGCTCTCGCGGGTGCTGCGGCTCACGCCTCCCAGCGACTTGCCTGCCGGCGAAGGGCGGATAAAGGCTTGTGGATTGATGGAGAGGGAGTCCATGCGGGTTTTATCACCGAGGATGCTGCCGCCGGAGCGCTGGCTGGTGGGGTCGATAGCCAGCACGGCCAGCTTTTTTCCCTGCTCCTTGATCAGGTAATTGCCGAAGGCCTCGATGAACGTGCTTTTTCCCACGCCCGGCACGCCGGTTATGCCAATACGAATGGAGTTGCCGGCATGCGGCAGCACCTGGCTGATGACCTCTTGTGCCAGTTCCAGGTCAGAGGCAAGGCGGCTTTCCACCAGCGTGATGGCGCGGCTCAGCATCACGCGGTCACCAGCTAAAATGCCTTCAACATATTTCTGGGAGCTAAATCGTTTGGCCAAGGGGATGGGGTTTGGTGTTCGCAAATCATACTCTTTTACAAAATTAAGATTTAAAGGTTGCCCCGCCAGTTAAAGTGACGCAACGGCTCTAAAAGCATGAATAACTATACTTTCTATGCATCGTGTAGCTCTGTGGTGTGGTTGGCATGGAAAAAATTATACCTGATCATGAACCTAAAGGCTATACTTTAAGTTGGGCATGCAAGTATAGTTCTTATCATCCCGAATTTGTATATTTCCAATTTAATGAGATTGCCTTTTACGAGGAAACCCTGGCTGCTGGCTCTTGTCTGCACGGCTATGCATACTGCTGTATTGGCACAATCAGAGCACAGCAGTACTGAAGCCACAGGGCGTGGAGGTGTTGCCAGCACCTTTGTCAATGATTACCAGGCTATCGGAATCAATCCTGCCAACCTCGGCCGCAGTAGCCATACTTTATCCTTTACCTTTCTGGAAGGAGGGTTAGGCGTCAGTTCAAGGGCCTTTACGCCTGATATCATCCGTGATTTCAGAAGCAGTTCCGCTACAGAAGGAGAGCTAGGCATAGCGAAAAGGAGAAACTATGCCAAGGCGTTCGCCTCGGATGACGTGCTGCATGTGGGCGCAGACCTGAGTACGTTTGCCATTGCGGTGAATCTGCCAAAGCTCGGAGGCTTTGCCATTAGTAACCGGCAGCGCATGTTAGGGCACGCCGGTTTTAACAAGAACTTCTCCGAACTTCTGTTTTTAGGACAGGATGCTCCTATCGTGAAAGAGGCAGGGAATGAACTGGTGTATGTTTCCGACGTCTTCGAAGGAACAAAGCTGAAGGTGTCGTGGCTGCAGGAGTGGAACATTGCTTTCGGTCGCCAGCTCATCAACCTGCCAGGGGTTAGCATTTCGGGTGGTGTAGGATACCGCTACGTTCGTGGGCTGGCGCTGGGCGAATTTCAGGTGCAAAACGGGCAGGTGAAAGCACATGGTTCGGTTACGCCTACACTGGCCAGAGGAAATGAATCCTACATAGAGAATCCGCTATCAGCCCTCACCGAAGCAGGGAAAGCGCTAACACCTGTAGGACAGGGGCATGGTTTTGATTTTGGACTTTCTGCAGTCATAGCGAAAGATGTGAAGGTGGCCGTCTCTGTCACGGACATGGGTTCGGTGCGCTGGACTGAGAACCTGTTTGTGGGAGAGGACAGAGGATTTGCGCTGTCTGACATTAAGAGCAGCGACAGCTATACGTTTGACCACGTGATCGACATGGCAGAGCAGGTTGTGAATACGGCTATGGAGTTTACTCCGCAGGACGAACTGACAACAAAGCTGCCCACGCGCCTCCGGCTCGGAGCGGGCATGAAAGTAGCCAGTAATGTGGAGCTTGGCGTAGATTACGTGCATGCCCTGAATGACGCAGCCGGCAACCTGACGCAGGATTTTGTGGGACTTGGAGTAGATGTGATGCCGACGCGGTTCCTGCGCCTAAGTTCGGGCGTGTCGACCGGTGCGGGCGAGAAAGTTAACCTACCTATCGGAGTGACCTTTGTGACGCCGGTTTACGAATTCGGCCTGAGCACCCGCGATATCACTGCCCCTCTATCCAACGAAAACCCGGGAGCCTCACTTGCTTTCGCTTTTCTCCGCTTTAAAGTAGGGCCGCTGTAGCAACCCAAGTGCTGCGGGAGCAATGTCCCGAAGTGCAATAACCGGTTTTCAGTAAAAGGGCCGGCTTCTGAGAAAAGAAGCCGGCCCTTTTGCTGAAATTTATACTTTACTTACCTAAGCCCTGCGCAAAGTTAGGCAGTCCGAGGTCGCTTTTCTGCTTGCCCAGGTGAAAGCCCTCGTCCACATAGTTGGCCGCCTCGCCTTTGGCATTCGGGTTTTGGATCACGCCGAGGTAGGAGTTGTCCTGGCGGGCCACGTAGATCTTGCCGTCCGGCCCCACCTGCAGCGCCCCAATGCGCGGGCTTTTAGAGGTGCCCACCACTACCGCTGACTTGGCTATGGCGTCTGCTCCTCCCGCTTTCAGATCGAACTGCACGATCTGCGCCTTGCCACCGCCCACACCATTTGCTGTGCCATACAGTTTGCTGCCGTCCGGCGAGAAGACCACACCATAGGCTTCCTCAAACCCCTTCAGCAGGATAGGATCGGATACTTTACCGGTGCTACGGTCGAAGTGCAGGATCTCAAAGTTGCTGTCGGCATCCCACAGGGCAGAGGCCAGTTTGGTGCCATCCGGCGAGGCGTTCAGGTAGCCGATCGCCTTACGGTTAGCACCGCCATGTACCGTGCCCACCAGACTTAGTATTGGCCTCGTCTCCACGCCATCCTTGTTCACCAGAAAGGCCATGTAGCCGTTGCTGTTCCAGCGGTGCGCTATTACCCACCAATCGCGGTTGTTGCTGTGGCGCACTGCTGTCAGTTTCTCGGTGGCCGGGGCGATGAGGAAGTTGTTGCGCGAGGTGATATCGCCCTTGCCTTCCTGCTTCGTCATATCCACCACCGTATAGCGCAGACCATCGGATTGCGCCTGGATATCGGTGGTAAAGATATAGTAGATGCTCTCGCTGCCGGGCTTGGGGAGTATAAGGGCCGACTGCGTGGAGGACTTGCCGCCCATCAGACCGTTGCCGTTGGGCATCACGCGATGCTCCCGGTTCCAGACGGTGATGCCGTTGGTGTAGAAGAGCAGGTTGCCCGCCGCGTCGGAGATTGTGGCACTGCCTTCTTCGGTAAAAAGCCTGCTGTTAGTGGCAGTGGCGGAATCGCCTTTAAAGATGATACCGGCCCCTTTGCCGAAGTACCAGTTGTTGCGCTCGCCCTGCGCCAGTGCGGCAAAGCTGCTGAGGGTAAGTATGGCGGCCGCTGCCAGTTGTCTGAGTCTGATCATATCAAAAGGTAAACGTTTTATGGCAGTGTAAAGTACAAAAGGAGTGCCAAGTGAAATTCGTCGGAGCAAAAACATAGCCCCTGCCATAAACGAAAAAAGCAGGTATTACCCTGCTTTTCCTTTTCTTCAGATTTCATTACTGCGTTGTTGTGGCGGTGTCTTCCTCTCCGGCCAGCACATCGTTTATGGTGGCTGAGTCGGCGCCTGTGCCGGGTTTATCGCCATCAATCGGAGCCCCGGTTTCCTGTGTTTCCCCGGTTGTAGACTCGGGCGGCATTTCTGTGTTTCCGCCGTGCTCGCCGCCGCAGGAGATAAGCAGCAAAGAAGCTGAGAAGAGTACCGCGGCAGTGTATTTTATACTTTTGATCAACATTGTTTCCTAGCTTTAGTTCTTTGAGATTGTACGTCCTAAACCATGTTTTTGATTTTCGGCAATCAAATCTGGTGATAAGGCACACTTGTGAAAAGAAAAGAGGCGCAAACTATTGCGCCTCCTCAAGCATAGGTTTAATGATAGTCTTAGTGCTGCAGTTCCAACTCCTTTAGATCTGCCTCCAGCAGTTGCGGGTGCAGCGAGAAGAGCTTGAGCAGTACACCGTTCGTCCAGCCGAAGCCGTCTTGGTTCGGGTATTCGCCGCCGCCGGCCTGGAGGCTGATGTCGGTTACGTTATACTTCTCCATAAGCTTGCCGGTGTTGCGGAATACCGTCACGTTCAGCTCTGCCCAACGTTGCGCTACAGTATCGGCCAGCCTGTCGTGTTTATAGTTGCGGAGCGCCTGTATACTCATCCACTGCAGCGGGGCCCATCCGTTTGGGGCGTCCCACTGCTGGCCGGTGCGGTGCAAGGTAGAGACCAGGCCACCAGCGTGCAGGAAGTCTGCCTCCAGTTTTTGCGCCACCGCAGCTGCCTGCTTCTTTTTAGCCATGCAAAAGTACAGCGGGAATACAGCGGCCAGCGAAGGAATATCGGTGGTGGCACCTTTTACGAAATCATAGTCGTAGAAGAAATCAGCCTCATCACTCCAGTTATACTTTAGCACGGCGTCGCGGCGTGCTTTGGCGCGGCGCTCAAATTCCCTGGCTTCGGCTCTGTCGCCATTTAGCACGGCCATCTCCTGTAGTGTCAGTTCCACGTGGTAGAGCAGTGCGTTCAGGTCTACGGGGATGATCTCGGTCGTATGGATGGTGTTCAGGTTCTGGGCATCGGCAAACCAGCGGCTGCTAAAGTCCCAGCCCGATTCGGCGGCTGCGCGAATGTTGCGGTATATTTCTTCCGGGCTTCTGCCCGACTCCTGCGCCAGCTCCACATCCTCGCGGTATGACTCGGGGCGCGGCTCCGGTTCATCGTCCCAGTAGCGGTTCAGGATACTGCCATCCGGCATGCGCACTACGCGGCGGTGCGAAGGGTTAGCGGTTGACAGCTGCTCTGCGCCATCCATCCAGAAATCATACTCCTTGCTCAGAGCAGGGGCATAGGTTTTGAGCACCTCACGGCCTTTCTGCTGCGTCAGCACCCGCAGCATGAGCGCATAGAATGGCGGCTGTGAGCGGCTGAGGTAGTAGGTGCGGTTTCCGTTTGGTATGTGGCCAACCGTGTTGATGAGGTGCGTGAAATTATCGACCATACTTTGGATGAGCTCCGTTTCGCCGCTGGCCTGCAGGCCGAGCATGGTAAAGAAGCTATCCCAGTAATAGATCTCCCGGAAACGCCCTCCCGGCACAATGTACTTCTTCGGCAGCGGAATAAGGGAGCCGCCGTCGGCACCGGGCTCGCGGGTAAGTACAGGCCAGAGGCGCTCGATATGCTGTGTTACCGAAAGGCTGGTGTCGGTAATGAAGCCGGTGTCCGGTGGAGTGGGCATCTGGAAATATGACTTCACAAAAGCCTCCAGGCTAAAGCCTTGCTGGTTTTTCTGTTGCTGATAGGTCTCTAAGATCTGCTTAGGCGGCGCCAGCGGCACGGCATCCGGAAAGGTTTTGGAGTCCGGGAACACATGCTGCAGCTGTACCTGCTCAAACAGCTCGCCTAGGTCCTGCTCCGGCCGGTACAACTCCTGTGCCCGCAGCGGCTGTATAACGAAGGTAAACGGTAGTAGTAACAGAAGGCTAAAAGTTAAGGTGCTAAAAGTATACTTCATATCCTGCTTTGTTTATATATGAGTGATTCATTACTCATACGTAATACAGAAGCAAGGCGGCAAGTATACTACTCGAACGGGTAACGCACAAACGAAACCTGGCTCATGGCATCTTTTTCATACCTGGCTACAGCAAATTCTTGGTATCGTGCTTCAAAGTTCGTGTCGCCAGGGTACACCTCGGTAGGTACTGGCCTATCTTTCAGGAAGAAGTATACTTTGGTGTTGCCATACTTGGTGTGCGGCATGTAGTCTCCGTAGGTCTGCATCTGCTCCCAAAGCGTGTCGTCCACTGTAACCGCATAGATCCTGACCACAGGGCCGGTGTTATTCTCGTTGCGGTACATGGCCACTTCTTTAAAATTCCCTTCCAAGTCATCTACACTGGGTAAGGACATGGTATCATAAATGAACCAGCCAACAAGGACAACAGAGAGGGCAATGAGGATGTGCTTTAATTTCATGGGGTGAAGTACGTCATTCTGCAGGTATAAACCAGTGGGAGGGGGGATTGTTTGTTTTTATCATTCTGACAGCTTACAAACCTGATGTAGGAGATACTGGCCTTGTCTACTTGCCTAATCTACTAACTATTTCTATCACCTTTTTTGCTCTAGTTGAAGTAATGTTTTAGGAGAATAATAGCATATTTTGAATAGATTGTAGTGGAATTATTTAAAATGGTTGTACTTTGTTTTTATAGGTGATCTACTATATTTGCACAAATTTTCAATCAAATTAATTAATCTGAAAACAAACGTATGAAACAAAGATTTACAACTGGTGTACTCATGATGCTCGCTGTTTTTGCCCTTTCATTCACATCATGTAAGGACGATAAGGAAGAGGTGAAGCCTACGGTAGAAGAGACGGAGATTGCCTGCAAAATGACAAGCCTTGCTTTTGATGGAGAAGAACCGGTTACGCTTAAATACAATGAGCAAGGAAACATCAGCGGGGTAAGCCTGACCTTGAGTAATGGTGACGGTACCTCCAATACTTACACTACTACTTATATTTATGATGGTAAACATCAATTAATAAGACAGGAGAGCTACACAGATGGGAAAATGAATGAGTATACCACTTATGAATATGAGAACGGGCTACAGATTTCTGCTAAAAACTACGAGTACATAGAAGGAAGTGCCGAAGGAGACCTTTTGACTACCAGAACTTATAAGTATGATGCTGAGAAACGAGCAGTAGAAATAACTGTTACCTACCCAAGCACAGAAGATAACTACTTTGGAGGCAGAAATATCACCTCCAAGATTACTTACGACAGCAATGGCAATATTGAAAAGATAGATCGCTACAACGACGGAGTTTTAGTGAGCAGCGCAGTTTACACAGGTTATGATGACAAGCTTAATCCGTATTCAGTGGTGAAAGGCCTTTTGACGATTGATGAGGAAGTGCTAAGTAAGAATAATCCGGGCAAGAGAGCAGCGTCTTATTTCATTGATAGTGATGGCGACGGAGTTATGGAAGATAACGGAGGTTCCGTGAGTACCTTTACCTATGAGTACAACAGCGAAGGGTACCCGGTTAAAATCACTAAAGTATATGAGGGCTCTGATGACCCAGATGTGACTACTTATTCTTATGAATGTAAATAGGGAGCTAAGAAATAGTAGCTCAGTTTGCCGTTAAATAAAAACTAAAAAGGCTCTCCTGATTTTCAAGGAGAGCCTTTTTAGTTTATGTAAAATGAAGGCTGAGAATAAGTTTAAGAAATGTTTGGTCAGCCGGCTCATGATAGGCGGCAGCGTAAATATTAAATCCGCAGTTGAACCAAATCAACTGCGGATTTATACTTTTAACTCCCAAACTCTCTAACTCTTCACTTGCTCCATTAGCTTCTCCAGAATGTGCTGCGCTGCGACGGAGATGATCGTTCCCGGACCGAACACACCCGAAGCACCGGCTTTAAACAGGAAGTCGTAGTCCTGGGCCGGAATCACGCCGCCCACGATGACTAAAATATCTTCGCGGCCGAGCTGGCGGAGCTCTTCGATAAGTTGCGGCACCAGCGTTTTGTGGCCGGCTGCCAGCGAAGATACGCCCACTACGTGCACGTCGTTTTCGGCGGCCTGCATGGCTACTTCGGCAGGCGTCTGGAAAAGTGGCCCAATGTCCACGTCGAAGCCGAGGTCGGCGAAGGAAGTGGCGATTACTTTGGAGCCGCGGTCGTGGCCATCCTGGCCCATTTTGGCGACCATGATGCGTGGCCGGCGGCCTTCGAGTCCCTCAAACTGATCGGCCAGGGCTTTGGCGCGCTGGAAGTTTTCGTCGTCGGTTATTTCTGCTGAATACACTCCTGATATGGCTCTGATGACTGCTTTATGTCTGCCGTATACTTTCTCCAGGGCATCGGAAATTTCGCCTAAGGTAGCGCGGTGTCTGGCGGCTTCAACTGCCAGGTCCAAAAGGTTCTCCTGCCCGGATTGTGCTGCTGCGGTTAAGGCCTCTAATGCCTTTGCTACAGCCGCTCCGTTACGTGTTTCTTTTACATGAGCCAGGCGGCGCAACTGCGACTCTCGTACAGCGGTGTTGTCGATGTCGAGGATCTCGATTTCCTGCTCGTGCTCTGGTTTATACTTGTTCACCCCCACAATAATATCTTTGCCGGCGTCGATGCGGGCCTGCTTGCGGGCAGCAGCTTCCTCGATGCGCATTTTTGGAAGACCAGTCTCAATAGCTTTGGCCATGCCGCCCAGTTCTTCCACTTCTTCAATCAATGCCCAGGCGCGATGTGCCAGTTCGTGCGTCAATGCCTCTACATAGTAGGAGCCGCCCCAGGGGTCTACCACTTTGCTGATGTTAGTTTCCTGCTGCAGGTAGATCTGCGTATTACGGGCAATGCGGGCCGAGAAGTCGGTAGGCAGGGCAATGGCTTCGTCCAGGGCGTTGGTGTGTAAACTTTGTGTGCCGCCCAGTGCAGCAGCGAGTGCCTCCACGCAGGTACGCGTTACATTGTTGAACGGGTCCTGCTCGGTCAGGCTCCAGCCCGAAGTCTGGCAGTGGGTGCGCAACGCCAGCGATTTTGGGTTCTTCGGGTTAAACTGTTTAATCAGCTTTGCCCAAAGCATACGCGCGGCGCGCATCTTGGCGATCTCCATGAAGTGGTTCATGCCAATGGCCCAGAAGAAAGACAGACGCGGTGCGAAATCATCGATATCCATCCCTGCTTTCAAGCCGGTGCGCACGTACTCCAAGCCGTCAGCCAAGGTATAAGCCAGCTCCAGGTCGGCAGTAGCGCCGGCCTCCTGCATGTGATAACCCGAAATAGAAATGGAGTTAAAGCGTGGCATCTTCTGGGAAGTATAGGCAAAGATGTCGGCGATGATCTTCATACTTGGCTCCGGCGGGTAGATGTAGGTATTGCGCACCATGAACTCCTTCAGGATATCATTCTGGATGGTGCCACTCAGTTGCTCCGGCTTCACGCCTTGCTCTTCTGCGGCCACAATGTAAAAGGCCATGATGGGCAGCACGGCCCCGTTCATGGTCATCGAAACCGACATCTCGCTGAGCGGGATCTGGTCGAAGAGGATCTTCATGTCCTCCACCGAATCGATCGCTACACCGGCTTTGCCCACATCACCCACTACGCGGGGGTGGTCGGAGTCGTAGCCACGGTGCGTGGCCAGGTCAAAGGCTACCGAAAGGCCTTTTTGCCCGCCGGCCAGGTTGCGGCGGTAGAAGGCGTTGGATTCCTCGGCAGTAGAGAAACCGGCATACTGGCGAATGGTCCAGGGTTTTTGCACATACATGGTGCTGTAGGGCCCGCGCAGGTAAGGGGGCAGACCAGCAGCAAAATCGGTGTGCTCAAAGTGCGCGGCATCCTCTGCAGTATAAAAGCTCTTCACCTTTATCTGCTCCGGCGTTTTCCAGGGCTTCGGCTGCTGCGGGTCTTTCGGACCGTGCTCCGCGGCGGCTATTTTGCTTATAGCTATCTTCGAAAAATCAGGCTTCATGTGTTTCGTTTTGAATGAGTGATGGAGTGAATGAGTGAATCTATTATCAATTCATTCGCTCATCAAAATTCAGTCATAATATTTAGCTTACGGATAATCCGGGTTCTGTAACCAAGTCGAAGCGCTGTTCTATCAAAGGTTTACCAAAAGCCTCGGAAGGCTTCTCCTCCGTCAGCCTGAACCCGTAGCGCTCGTAGAGGGCGATGGCCGGCTCCTGCTCATGGGTGGTCCAGAGGTAGGACGAAGTATAACCTTTCTCTCTGTAGAAGGCCATGTACAGTTCCATCAGCTTTTTGCCTAATCCGATACCGCGGTACTCCGGTTCCAGTAAGAAGAACCGCAGCTGGGCTGCGTTTCCGGGCCGGTGCGTGAGACAGATGGTTCCTACAATTTTGCCTTCGTGCTCTGCCAGCCATATCCGGTCTTTGTCGGGGTCGTACTGGCTGTAGAACTCGTAGAGGCCGTAGGCCACGTAGCTCTCAAACTCCAGCCCATAGTTGCACTCGTTTTTGTAAATGGCACCGTGGCGGTACGTGATGTAGCCAAGGTCACCGGGTTTCAGTTCTGTTCTGAACGTAAGGTCACTCAGTTGCATTCTTTTAATTTTGTTTGAGTGATTGAGCGAATGTGTGAATGCGATTTAAAATTTGCTCATTCACTCAAGCACTCATTCACTCATTTATTTTAACTCGCGTGTTCTGAAGTAACAACCCAGCGCCCGCCGATGTTTTTCCATACTTGCGATGATACGCCGCCCATCAGCCGCTTGCCGTCCAATTCAATCTTCCAGCGGAAAACAAAGTATACGGCCTCGTTGGATACTTGCTCGATGTGCAGCGGCTCGAAAGTATAAACGCCCATCTGGCGACGGTCCTGGAAGTCTTGCAGAAACATCTCGTATACTTCCTGGTAACCCTTTTCGGTGCCGTTTTTGCTGATCCAGAGCATCTGCGGCGAGTTCCAGTAAAAGGCCATGGCCGTTTCTAGGTCACCTTTGTTCCACGCGGAAATCTGGCCTTCCAACGCCTGCTTTACTTCTCGTACGGCATCGCCTTTGGGCATGGTAAAGGAAGTATGTATAGTGGCCGTGGGCATAGTTTAGGTTCGATGGAGCGAATGAGTGCTAGAGAAAGTCAATTCCCACCAGTTCATTCGCCTCTTTACATTTAGTTTTTACATTTATAACGGAGTACAGGTGTAAGCGTGTGCGCATAGTGATTCACTCTGTCACTCAGTCAAAACTCACTTAGTCATTCCCGTGCAGTTTCCGATGGACAATCCGCATGATGTTGCTTACGTCGCAGTCCTCGAACAGGAACTCGTCGTAGCCATGGGCGATCATTTCCTCTTTCAGGTGCTTGGGATCGTCGGCCAGCAGCACGAGCGGCTTGCCGTCGTGGTGGCGCAGCTTCGGGTTAAACTCGCGGGCATAAGCAGCCTCTGAGGTGGAAACAGCCACTACGTCGGCGGCGGCATGCAGCAACCGGTCCGAGGCCTCGGAAACGGAAGCATACTGCTCTACCTTCGTGTCGAAACCGGCGCAGGTGAAGAACTCCTGTGCAAAAGAGGCGTTTACCTGGCGCTGCTCCGAACTGCCGATTAGAGCTACAATAGCCTTCGGGCGGCGGTTTAGCTTGCGCAAATGCAGCTCAGTGGCCATGCGCATGACCTCGGTAGGGTAAGCGGCGCGGGTGGTGTCGAAATCAGCACTCTGTATCAGCTCTTCCGGGTCGAAGGAGACTTTCTCTTTTGGGTTCGGATACTTGTTGGTGCCCACCAGCACATCGCGGCCGGTGGCTATGTTGCGGAACTTGCGGCGGCTCACATCGGTGATGGAGCCAAGTATAAATCCCTGTTTGTAAGCATCCTCAAAGCCACCCATACTTTCCACCTCTTTAAACAGGTCCCAGGCCTTTTGCGCCAGCGCGTTCGTCAGCGACTCCAGGTAGTATGATCCGGCGGCCGGGTCTATGGCCTTGTCCAGGTAGGCCTCTTCCTTAAGTATGATGGATACATTGCGGGCAATGCGCTCCGAGAACGCATCCGAAGCTTTAAATGTGCTGTCGAAAGGCGATACGGTAAGCGAGTCACAGCCGGCGATTACGGCAGACATGGCCTCGGTGGTGGTGCGCAGCATGTTCACGTGCGGGTCCAGGGTGGTTTGGTACCAGCTGGAGGTAACGCTGTGGATGCGTAGCTTGGCGGCGAGTGCCGGCGCTGCCTGGTAGGCCTCTACCACGGCAGCCCACAGCAGGCGCAGGGCACGCAGCTTGGCTATTTCGAAAAAGTAATTGGTGCCCGAGGCCATCACGAATTGGGTGTTGCGCAGCACAGACTCCAGCGGCTCACCAGCCGTCGTTAGCCTGTCGAGGTAAGCCACAGCGGCACTTAATGCATAAGCAATCTCCTGGGTTATGGAAGCCCCGATGCTGCTAAAGCTGGTGCCATTGACGGTAACGCCGTAAAAGTCCGGACTATCCTTGGTTAGCTCCAGTATCTTTATAATGTCCCTGCTCTCTTCGTGATTTATGTCGCTTTGGACCGAGATAGGGTCGAAGTTGATAAAGCCTTTCAGGTTGCGGTGCGACACGTTGCATCGCTCCAACTCCGTATACAGCCGTTGCAGGAAACAATCCGGTTGCTCCTTCACCTCGTAGCTGATGCTATACTTGCCCAGGTCTATTTTGCGAACCAGGTGCTCTACGTCGAACAGCTCCTGCTGGTGCACCACAAAGTAAATCCCGTCGGCGCCTCGCTGCAGCGCATCGGCGGCGTTATCGATGGCATGTCTGCCGTTGCCATGCGCCTCCACCTGCTGCACATTCAGCCAGCTGTTGTCGCCGGTTTTATTGCCGCGCAAAAACGGGAAATCCCCGGGCTTCTGTTTGGTGAAAGGCAGGTTGGCAATATCTTCCCGGGTATAGTATGGCTTTATATCGATGCCCTCGTAGGTGTGCCAAGTCAGGCTTTCCAGGGGCGTGTCGCGCAGGTCCTTGCGTGCTTTCTGCTCCCAATCAGCCGCTGTGCCCGGGGTGAACTCGGCAAACAGGCGCTGTTGGTTTTGCTGCTCGTCAGTCATCATGCTTTTATTCTAATTTGGTGTAAAGATAGAGTTTTATACTTTACGAAGTATGGCCGCCAGGGTGCTATATCAGCAAAACCCTATACTTTAATCCAGCCGCTGCCGGTAGGCCTGGTACGCCCAGTAACCGAGCAGCAGCCAAAGTATAACTATAACGCCAGCCATGACATAATTGGGCTGGCGCTCGTGCATCCGCTCGCGGGCCTTTTGCCGGTAATAGTGCAGCAGCGGCGGCGGAATCAGCTTTATGGAGAGCCAGATGCCCAACGGCAACAGCAGCAGGTCGTCGAGGTAGCCCAGCAGCGGGATAAAGTCCGGAATCAGGTCGATGGGGCTGAAGGCATAGGCCACGGTAATCAGCACCATCACCTTGGCGGCAAAGGGCATGCGCGGGTCCTTGGAGGCGAGGTATAGGGTATAAATGTCCTCTTTCAGTTTGCGCACAAGCTCTTTCCATTTCCGAAGCATGGTAGGTTGTACGGGAGATAGGGGCGTAAAGTAACCGGGAAGCTGAAACGGGCAGGAGTTAATACTTTGCAGAAGCAGCAATGGCAGCCGTTACAGCTGCCATTGCGGGGTTTATACTTACTTGAGCGAGTTGTAGTAGCTTACCAGCTGCACCAGGTCCGAGGCGTGGGTGATGATCTCCCTACCGCACCACCAGTTTCCCGCTGCCCACAGGCCTGTAGCGGCTGTAGATAGTATAAAAGTATAAACCCCTGGAAAGCGAGGCGGGCTTAGCAAAATGGTTCTTGCCTGGCTTCAGTTTGAGGGTGCCTGCCCTTTTACCGGTGGCGTTGTACAGGTGCACAAACATGCCCGGCATATCGGGGGCCTCTACCATAAACTGATCGGCTATAGGGTTTGGGTAAAGTATAAACCCGGCTTTTTTGAGCGCATCGTCTGATGCGGTGGGCTGCTGCTCGCCAACGTATAGGTAGACGAAATCCCAATCATCCTCTATGTAAGTACCCCAGTAGGTATCGGGCCAAAGTTCTCTGTTTAGATAATCTGTGCCACGGCCCCGGACGCCGATAAGGTATGGGGAAGCACGTTCCATGGCGGGGGTGGGGGTAAAGGCGAGCGTCAGCGCAAATCCATTCACTGTATCCCGCACAGTGAGGGTCGCCTCCGTAAGGTTTAGCGTATCTATTTCGCTAAAGTATCTGGCAAACAGGGGCTGTTCTGTCTCCGCACTTCTTTGCAGGTAATATTCAAACTTTAGGGGCTGGTTTGGCCAAGTTTGAATGGAGCCGTCTTCTCTGACTTCTAGTCGATCTTTATTTAGCAGTGTCAGTTGCGGCTGCCCTCTCCGGTCACCCACGTGTAGCGTGATGTCTACTACGGTGGAACCCACTACAATGCCATTTCGCTGCTCAGTAATATGCACGGAGGTCTCATACCGCCCTTGTATAGTAGGATTATCCCATCGGAGTTCCCCATATTCGTTAATGGTCAGCCCTTCCGGGTGTTGGTAGCCGGGAACAGCGACCACCTCTCCTGTTGAGGTTGCAGTTTTTGGGGCAACCAAGGTGTAAAATAGCTTATCTCCATCTGCATCGTATGCCAAGAAATTCTGTGTCATGGCCTCTCCCACATAAGCCTCAAAAACGGGCATTCCGGCAAGGTTAACAGAGTGTCTATTGCTCATGAGGGCTCTGGCCCTTACTTCCGTATAAATGTAAGTTCTGGTGGTGTCTGATTGCTCCGGGAGGTTTACGATGTGACTGCTGCGACCGGGACCTATCCAGGCAACCGTGTAATCCCCTTCCTGCCCAAAAGTATAACTCCAGTGAAAAGTAGGCGTGTGATAGTTTCTGCTATAATGAACGTAGCTTGCCCAGGGTACTTCAACTATGTTGCCGTCTCCCATGTGCATGTTCACAGTTACGTCATGCGCCTGGGACCAGGCCGAAGTATAAAGCTTGAGTGTGAAGTTATACTTTAGCGGATTCTGTTCGTCCACAGTGTAGCTAATGTGGCCACTCATTACATGAATAGCCTGCGCAAACATGGGCAGCAGGAGGAATGCTAAGCAGCTGAGTAACAATTTGGTTTTCATAGGAGAGAGGTTTAGGTGGTTTAGGGACAATGTACATAGTATAAACGACATGTGTAAGTATAATATTGGAATATTTACAAAATTTTTGCCCTGCTGCTTTTGCGGTAGCCATGTGGCACGAACCTATGCCGCTTGGTTCATGTTTGGGAGGCTGGTACCTTTGGGGCCGGATACTGACTAAGCGAATGAACAACCACTTTTCCAAAATCCTGGCTGTGTTGGCCCTCTCGTTGAGTGTGGCCGGCTGCCAGCGCGCTTGGGTAGCCTCGCCCTCGCTGGCCGAAACCGATGTGCCTGTAGACCAAAACATTGCTCCGGACCCGCAAATGGAGGCGCAGATTGCCCCTTATCGCGAAGAGGTTGTCAATAAGATGTCTGAAGTAGTGGGCACGGCGCCCGTAGCTTTAAGTAAAGGAGAGTATGAGTCGCCGCTGGGCAACTTTGTGGTGGACCTGCAGCTGGAGCAGGCGGCCCCGCTGTACAAAAAGCCCATCGACCTGTCCCTGACAACCAACGGTGGCCTGCGCGTGCCGCTGCCGGAGGGAAAGATCACCACGGGCCATGTGTTTGAACTGATGCCCTTCGAGAATGAGCTGGTGGTGCTGACGCTGAGAGGGGAGACGGTGAAACAGCTGTTCGACTACGCCGCTGAACGCAAAAATGCCCCCATCGGCAACGCGACCTATACCGTGCAAAACGGTAAGGCCACGGACATCAAAATCAACGAGAAGCCCTTAGACCCGAACCGGACTTATACCTTGGTGACCTCTGATTACCTGGCCGGCGGCGGCGATAACCTGAACATGCTGAAAGAGGCGGTGCAAACCGAAAAGTTGGGCCTGCTGCTGCGCGAGGCCATCCTGCAGCAGATACGCCAACTCACAGCGACCGGAAAACCGGTGACAGCCGAAACAGGCAAGCGTGTCACCATCCTCCCTTAAAGTATACTTTAGAAGATGAGAAGAAGAGACTTTCTTAAAACCACAGCAGTAGGGGCGGCTGGTGTCAGTCTGCTGGGCATTCCCTTCCAGGCCGAGGCGGCGCAACGTATAAACTTCACCATCCTGCACACCAATGACCAGCACTCGCGCATCGACCCCTTCCCGGACGACGGCAGAAAGTATGGCGGCATGGGCGGTATGGCCCGCCGCGCTACGTTGATAGAGCAGATCCGCAAAGAGGAGCCCAACGTACTGCTCTTCGACAGCGGCGATATTTGGCAGGGCACGCCCTACTTTAACTTCTTTGGCGGAGAGCTGGAGTACAAACTGATGAGCCAGCTGAAGTACGACGCGGCCACGCTGGGTAACCACGACTTCGACAACGGCCTGAAGGGGCTGGAGAAAATGCTGCCGCACGCCCGGTTCCCGTTCCTGAGCGCCAACTACGACTTCAGCAAAACCATCCTCAAAAACCGGTTCGCGCCCTACAAGGTGTTCGAGAAGCAAAGTATAAAAATAGGCGTGTTTGGGCTGGGCATCGAGTTGGCAGGGCTGGTGAGCCAGAACAACTACGGCGAAACAGTATACCTGGACCCGCTGGCCACGGCCCGCGAAATGGTACAGGAACTGCGCCAGAACCAGGGGTGTAACCTGGTGGTGTGCCTTTCCCACCTGGGTTACAAATATGACGATGGCAAGATCGACGACGTAACACTGGCCCGGCAGGTGGAAGGCATCGACCTGATCCTGGGCGGCCACACCCATACGTTCCTGGACCAGCCGGAAGTAGTGCGGCACGCCTCCGGCCACGAAACACTTGTGAATCAGGTGGGTTGGTCGGGGATTTTCCTGGGGCGCCTGGATTTTAGTTTCAGCAAAAAAACAAGGCAAAAAACCGACGTAAGAACAGCCGTCTTGCCCGTGGACAGACCTGTAACAACTTCGTGAAAAAATAATTTTTTGTTTACGGATTATTGATCAAATTTGTAACCCCCTGCCAATCAAAGGAGCCATTTGTTACACCAAGCATATCTTATGTAGTTTTGGAAAATTGG
>NZ_CP111080.1 GCF_026278245.1 Pontibacter kalidii
TACATTGTTAACTTTGAAAAAAATTAACTTACTCAAAGATTTTTACCAACCCGTCCTTATAAGGAGGAGGAAGGACTGTACCAGTGGCTGAGTTGCCAATCCGTACCTGTATTTTTGTAACTTATGCAACACGAGAACAAACCATCTGAGGCCCTTTTAAGCGATCCGACCTACTTCCTGAGTAGAATTTGACAGGAGCGTAGCCGATAACATCAGAGACATTGAGAAGTCCTTTGATGAAGATGCCGGTATTGTGAAAGATTTCATCGTCTTCATTTCGAGGAAAATGAAAAAGGACCTTTCGGGTTCACGAGGTTCACGCTTCAGAGTTCTGCAAAGAGACTGGACGTAACAAGCAGACCTTGTGTGAGGTGCACCCCAAGTTCAAAAACAACCCCAAAGCGGAAGTGCCTGAATATTTCGGTCACAGGTTTGAGACAACCTTTGACTATGCCCTGTTCCACATGTTGAGCAATAACATCATCTTCTCTCGCTCCTACGAGTATAAGCATCAGGATAAGGTGATAGAGCTGAAGAACTTTGCCATTCTCAAGGATATTAAGGTTAGCATCGACAGACACACCAACACTATCAAGATTTACGATGTCCGGATATCGGATGAGCTTATGGAAGGGTTTTTCCGCAGGTACTATACCATTGACACCAACGGCTATAAGCATGTAGGAAAAGGGCGTGGCGGCGACGGGCGCAAGAGCCTATATATTTTCCTTTACAAGACGCGTCACCAGCTGCTCAGCTCAGGTCAACGCATCACGAAGATGCCCATAGACCTGTTGGCCTCGGTTGCCCATATTGAGTCAGAGGAACCTAGGTTTAAGAAAAAAAGTGTGAAGAGGGTACTGGACTACATTCGGGAGAAGGGAAAGCTGCCTTTTGACTATACTTTTGTCCAAGGGGATCCAACTAAAAAGTACCAGGAGCTCTATTGGGTTAGTCTGGACTTCTCTGTATACCACGAGGTTATGGAGGCGAAGGAGGATCACAACTTTTACATTGCCTTGCTGGAGCGCATGCGGGATCTTTTCCACCATACATATGGGAACCATGTCCAAATCACAGGAGAGAAAGATACTTTTCAGCGTTGGCTGACTAATTCGGACGCGGACCTGACGCACAAAGCAAATGAGCTTTGCAAAGCATATTTTAAGGTGCACAACAAGGATATCACACTGGCAATGGCGAAAAAGCTTATTCGGGGAGGTCTATTCTCCGACGATAATTAAAAAGCTATTCAAGTATTGTCACAGAGGGCATAACTAAAGTCTATATGGAAACTCCCTACATTGCCCTTGGAAGGACTTTAAGCAAGGGTTCCAGCCTATTATTCAAGTACTGCCACGCATACGAAACATAAAGAGCCAATCTAATATATGGATGAGATATGACTTTTGCAAAATACAGACTTGGAGAAGATGTAGAAGTAAGCGGTACGCTCACAGGATTAGGTAACCAAAGAGGCAGCGTTATCGAAATAGTGTATGACAAGCTGAGCAGTCAATTCTTCTATAACGTGCAATGTGGAGAGAATCGACATTATGCGCAGGAACGATTTGTCTCTATTGTACAGAGACTTAACGAAGGCACTTGAATAATGATGATAGAAACTCCTAGCGAATGTCTCCAGCATACCACAGGCGTTCTTTATGAGGGTCTCTTGACAGGTTGCGTTACTGCAAGCCTTATGAAGCGGCGGGTTTAATGCATCGAATCGATCTTTTACCTTATGGATGCCTTCTTAAGCCAAGGGAATATTTACTATTCAAGTATTGCCACACTCTTTCTGAGCCGTTCAAGTATTGCCTCAGTAGCCGGAACCGTTCAAGTATTGCCACAATCCATTCAAGTATTGTCTCAAGGCGTTCAAGTATCGCCACAAATTGGCTATTTCCCTCAATAATAGCAGTTTTACCTACTCAAGTATTGTCTCAAGTCGTTCAAGTATTGCCACGCTTCTCCAAAGCTGTTCAAGTATTGCCTCAGTAGTAGTAGGTCATTCAAGTATTGTCACACCCATAATGCAGCCCATTTGCTCTATTCCGTACAGCCGTTCAAGTATTGCCACTAAATATATATACTTCTATATACTTCCTTATAAATAGGAATTTGAAATGTCGGAGGGGTTCGTGAACAATAAAGATTTAACAAAAGGGAAGAGAAAGAGACTTGGGCTGCGAAAATTACACAACTTCTTTACAAAAACAGCTAAAATATGTCCAGTGCTTTAATGACTAGCTATGAAGCCTAAAGGTTCCATACACAGGGCCAGCAAAAATATGATAAAAGCATAAAAATTATATATACATATTGTAACCTTTTAAATACATAACGTATATATAAATATACTTTTTATATCAACCCCTTTAAATTTTGTGTGTATGGAACAGACTTCAACAACCGTAACCCAGATTGCAGAGGTAAAGCTCAGCTATCATCCCCAGGTGAAGGCCTCCGAGCGCCCGCAGATTACGAGTTCTAAAGACAGTTACACTTTCTTCCTACAGCTGTGGGATGAAGGCAGCATACAGTTCCGCGAGCAATTTAAGGTTATGTTATTAAGCAGGGCAAACAAAGTGCTGGGAATATTTGAAGTTTCTACCGGTGGCGTGGCCGGTACGGTGGCAGATCCGAAACTTATCTTTGTCGCTGCACTCAAAGCCAATGCCAGTGGGATCGTTTTAGCCCATAATCACCCATCGGGCAACTTAAAGCCCAGCAGTGCAGATATCAGCCTTACTAAAAAGGTTAAAGAGGGCGGTAACTTACTTGATATTGCTGTTCTGGATCACATCATCCTTACTAATGAGGGCTATTATTCTTTTGCAGACGAGGGACTTTTATAAAAGTCCCTCACTCTTTCAAATCTCGGCTGTTAAACCAACCGTAGCGGCCCGCCTGACGGCGGGTTTTCCTTTTTTCTTTCTGTAGCAATGCCTGTTCTACAATAGCACACAGGCAATTTAGCGCTAACATAAGGGGAAATAAAAACTCTATTTTGTGGATAATTAATATACACTAAATGTAACTAAATATATACTAAACGTATATATCAATATGAGTTTTGTTTAACCTTCTAAAGCTAAAAGTTATGAGCGCTTATCAAAAATTCATTCAACTGGCAGATCAGGTAACAAATGAGGTCATCGAGCAATTAGAGCAAGGCCAGGTATTCTGGAGAAAGCCTTGGACATCTTACGGACTGCCTAAAAACTATGTATCTGGCCGCTATTATGAAGGCTTCAATGCTTTCTTTCTGAACTACCTGACTGATAAGAAAAGCTTTAGGACACCCTACTTTCTTACCTATAGACAGGCTAAAGAACTGGGCGGGCATGTAAAGAAGGGAGAGAAAGGAAGCCAGATCATCTACTGGAAAGTTTACGCCAAAAGTGATACTAGGGAGGGTAATGGCACTACAGGAGAGACACAGGAGGTGTACCAGAGAAGATTTGTCCCCTTTATTTGGACGGTATTTAATATTGATCAAGTGGAAGGAATCGAGTTTACCCTCCCTTCTGTTCATGAGCGTACCGAACTGCAGGTAATAGAGGCTTGTCAGGAGGTGGTGGATCAATACCCTATGCCACGCCCGAACGTTCTGCACGGAGGCTCCCAGGCCTACTATGCGCCTTTTAATGATACGGTACAGATGCCGGAGCTGAGCAGCTTTGTTTCCTCTCAGGCTTATCACGCAACTTTGTTTCACGAACTGATTCACTCCACAGGCCATCAAACCAGGCTTAACCGTTTTGCTGACGAAGAGAAGGCGGCCCGGTTTGGCGACATAAATTACTCTAAGGAGGAACTGATAGCCGAGATGGGAGCAAGTTTCCTCAATGCCTTTACAGGTATCAAAGCGGAGGTTTTTGAAAACTCGGTGGCTTACCTGCAGGGATGGGCGAAGAAATTTAAGGATGATAAGACAATGATCATCTATGCAAGCACAAAGGCTTTTAAAGCGGCCAGCTATATCCTAAACCTACAGGCAGAAAGTAATCTGGCGGCAGAACCAACAACTATGGCAGCGTAGCCTTTTGAAAGATCTTGCCTGGTAACATCAGGCAAGATCTTTCATTTTCAATACTGATGGAGTTAACTGCGGAAATTTGAAAGGTGAAATCCTGCTATGGCGACCCGCCTTCGGCGGGATTACTTTTGGGGTGTAGGCTTTATGTGAAGCGTCTGCCGTATAATCAGCTCAAAGCAAATATGGCCATTTTTTGTGGTCCTTCTTGCTGTCTTGTTAAAGACTCAATGGATACTATAATGGGTGCTTGTGGCCCTCTAAAGCGTTCATCTTCCTCTCTCCTACTTCTGCCTTCTTGATTGCTCTTAAGTAACAGGTCGAGAAAGAATAAAAGTAAACTTGTCAAATACTTTTAGTATTAATTTGTATATGTTACGTATATATTTGTAAGTGTCATTTCTTAGATATTTGGCTTAAGATAAGCCATCAGGATTCGTTAATTATAGAATAATGCAGATAGAAGACAAGAGCCCTAAGTTTGAACTAGGCAAGCGTATGCTTGAAAAGCAACAGCTGACTTCACTTACTGAGCTGTTTGATATCGTACCGTATACTCCCGTGGCCAAAGCACTAGGCATAAATAACCAGCGACTTCGAAACAAGATTGGCGATCCCCGCTCCTTTCGTGTAAGCGAATTGCTGGACCTTGCGGTACTACTGGATGTCGATGCGATCAAGCTCTTTGCCTTACTTCACGAAACAATCAAGAAATCGGCACCTGCTGAAGGATAACTAAATGATAGCTTCACAAGGCACAAGATGCAAAGCTTTACATTGCCTACTATTCTATTAATCAACTTCTAGCTTGTTCTCCTATGAATCTATATGAGTTCAATAGTATTCTTTCACTTAATGAAAGGGCACAGGCGGTATGGGATGAGGGGCAGTTTCTTTCAAGCCGCCTAGATGGAGAGTATCGGGTATGCCTCTACTACATGGGTGATTTTTTTGCAGAGGTTTGGATAAATTCATGCGATAACGGTAGTAGGATTTGCCATGTACGGGCTTTTAAGAGCCGAAGGCTTCTGGAACCTTACCTCTCCCCTATTGACCTGTCTACCCTTTTCTGACTCTTTCTGCTTTTCGTCTCAAACTATCTACTTTGACTATTAAGCTGCTTGCCTTTAATTGACACATATTTCTAGCTTTAAAAAAAAAATAATTATTATTTAACACATAACACATAACACATAACACATAACACATTTTACTTATTAGATAATGCTTATTATCTGTTAGGTAATACATGATAAATAATAATTATTAAATATTTGTACCGCTGGATTTAGTATTTGAAGCTTTTTCTTATAGTAGGTACTTGTTATCCATACTCCCCTGTTCCCTCCAGCTTACCCAATGCTCCGCTTTTGGAACCTTACTCTTCCTAATCTCCCCTCTTCTTGTATTATTTACCTAGAATTCTTTCTTTTGGTGTATGGTGGGCTTTGTATTGCAAGATGTGTTTTGAGTCCCTCAAAACCTCTTGCCTTGCTTTCAGCGTAGCTATCAGCAAGGGGGATAAACCCACTCGCAACTCGTGTCTTTTATTGAGCAAAGAATGTATGGAAGGTGTTAAGAAACCAAAAGGAGGGCGTCCAAAACTATCGCCGGAATTAAAGAGGGCCAGACAGTTAAAGCTGACCTTTTCCGATAGCGAATACAAGCAACTGGAGACGGAGATGACGGCTGCAGGGCATGAATCGTTGTCTGTTTACCTGCGGAGGAAGGCACTGGCGCAGCCTGACGAATTTATTGCTAATCCCAAAGAGTTAATCGCTGTGTTGGATAGGCTCGGCCCAGAGATCAGCAGGGTCGGCAACAATATCAATCAGGTAGCCAGGTATGTCAATTACCTGAAGGCAAACAATATGATAAACCTGCAGTTTCTTGCCGATTTTAACAGACACATGATAGAGTTTAGTATCATAGAAAAAGAATTGGTCAAGGCGCTTCGCTCTTTTCTTCGGATTGCTGCTGCAAGGTTCAAGAAGTTTAAATAATATTTATTATTTAATAAGTAAGAATTAATAAGTAAGAATTAATAAGTAAGAATTAATAAGTAAGAATTAATAAGTAAGAATTAATAAGTAAGAATTAATAAGTAAGAATTAATAAGTAAGAATTAATAAGTAAGAATTAATAAGTAAGAATTAATAAGTAAGAATTAATAAGTAAGAATTAATAAGTAAGAATTAATAAGTAAGAATTAATAAGTAAGAATTAATAAGTAAGAATTAATAAGTAAGAATTAATAAGTAAGAATTAATAAGTTTTAACTATTAAATTTTAAGTTTAATATTATAAATAATAACTAATAATTATTAAGTAAAAGATAATAGTTTAAAATTGTTAAATAATATATAGTAGCTTTTATGTGAAAGTTATTATTTGTTATATTTTTGAAGCGTTAATGAGTGGGCTATGATCGTGAAAATCCTTTCTGCCGCTGCCGGGTTCAATGGCGTTGTTTACAATGAAGAGAAAAGAGCACAGGGTGCAGCTCAGCTGCTCAAGGCTGAGAACTTCGGTTTCTTGAACCTGGCTGCGGGAAACTTGAAGCAGGAGGATTATATCAGGTACATGACGTTGGTGGCAAACACAAACGAGTCAGTGCTAAAGTCCCAGTTCCATGCCATTATTTCCTGTAAGGGAAGGGAGAAGAGTGCGGAGGAACTCCTGGAAATCGCGGAGAAATACCTCCAGCGCATGGGGTACCATGATAACCCCTACCTTATCTACTTTCATTCAGATACTGCGCACAACCATGTACACATAGTATCTACCAGGGTAAGCAAAGAGGGGAAGAAGGTGAACGACAAGTATGAAAACATGAGGTCTCAGAAAGTGATGCAGGAGATTCTGATGCAGGATGTGGCATACGAGGTAAAAGCATACTTGAGGAAAGCGCTGGCATATGGATTTTCCTCTGAAGCTCAGTTTAAGTTACTGCTCGAAAGGGAAGGCGTGAAAGTCACGGAGAAGGATGGACAGTACCAGTTCATTAAGTACGGTTCAGTGGTGCATGCCTTTGCAAGGAAAGAAGTTGCTGACAGGATAGCAAAGTATAAAGCACCAGATACGCGTGTAGGGCAGCTGAAAGCCATATTCCGCAAGTATAAACGAGGCCTAACGGTGGAGCAGTTCTCCGGGCTATTAAAGGAAAAGTTTGGGATAGAGCTGGTGGTGCACCAGGCAAAGGGGAAGAGCACTCCCTATGGCTACACGATTCTCGACCATGCCAGCAAACTGGTGCTGAAGGGTTCCCAGGTGATGAAGCTCGACGAGCTGCTTTCCAGTGTTAACAGAGAAGAGAAAATACAGGCTGGACGGGAGCTCATAGCCAAGCTTTCTGCAGACAGGGGGCTGTGCTACACCGGTTTCAAAAGACAGCTGGAGGCAACAGGGCTCCTTGTCAACAAAAAGGGAGAGATCCGCATCAAGGGAGATGAAGAAGGCAGCATCCCTGTTCTGATGCTTGATAAGGCCCATGTCAGGGCGCTGCTTTACCAAGAAAGGCTGCAGGAGGCGCGGCAGTACGCCGTGACGAGCGACAAGGATATGAGGCTGCTTTCCAGGCTGTTTTTTGTAAAGCAGTCGGATCTGTCGGTTGCGAAGGCTTCTGACCCTCTGGAGAAGGAGGTGGTAGCCGCCAAACTGCACAGCGGCCTTGCCAGCGGCAGGCCGCTGCAGGAAATGCTGGACAGTTGCGGCTGGAGCATCGCTCATGCAGACGGAAAGCACTTCCTGATTGATCATCAGCAGAAACGGGTGTATGCCTGGGCAGATCTGACAAAAGAGAGGCCTGACTTTCATGCTGTGCAGGTTGTTGAGCTTGATAAGGGTAGTGATCGGGCGAGAGAGGAAAGGCTGCAGGACGCATGGACCCAGTCTTCCGGGACCATCGGTCAACTGGCAGCTTCTATGCTTTACCTTATGGAGTCAAACCTCGGACCTGATCAGGGAGAGAATAGGAAGAGAAAGAATCAACGAAAACGATAATACACATAGACGATTAATACATGAAAATTGTAGTAGCAAATCAAAAAGGAGGGGTAGGCAAGTCCACCACCTGTATACTGCTGGCTAACTATCTGGCCTTGGAGAAAAAGGACAATGTGATCATCCTGGATATGGACTTTCAGGACTCCATCTACTCCAGATGGGAGAAGGAGAAGGAGCTGTATGCCAATGACCCACTGTACGAGGTTATCAAGATGGAGGTAGAGGAGTACCCGAAATACAAGGTGCACATTGATAGTCTGCAAGGGGGGCATGTTATTATGGACATGCCTGGCAGGCTGGACACGAACGAGCTCATTGCTGTATACCAGGACGCTGAAGTAATCGTCTGTCCGTTTGCCTATGAAAAGATGACTTTTGAGTCCACCATGTTCTTTGTTCAGGTGGCCAAGCATGTTAACCCGCAGGTAAAGATCGTGTTCCTGCCAAACCGCCTGAAGTCCTCCGTGAACTATGAATTGAAAGCTGCAGTGGATGAGCAGCTGGCGCAGTTCGGCACTGTAGCTCCGGCGCTGCCAGACCGGGTAGGATTTCAACGCATAGATACCGTATCTATCTCTTCGGATATCCGAGGGGTGCTCGACAAGTCTTTTGGATATATATATAATGAGTATTTAGAGACAACATAGAAGATTCTTTAAATAAAATTTATATTAATATTCAATAATTGAAACATTTTAATTAAATAACGTATAATATTCATGGCTACAGCAGGTAACAAAGGGTTTGACATCAAGAGCTTTAAGCAAAGCATAGGACAGGCTCCCCAGCAGAAAAACGCAGAAGAGAAAGCTGTTCAACCAGTTCCTGAGGAAAAAGAAGAGACGGCGCCCGCAGTTTCAAAATCGGGCAAAAAAGGTGAAAAGCCTAAGGCTTCTTCTACCGCTACAGCAGGCAAAAAGCAGGAGGCGCCTTCCTCGAAAAAGACAGCTGCAAAGGCTTCGGGTAAAGCAGCGTCAGGTTTGAGCTTTGAACAACTGCTTGCTGAGCTCGATAGTGCGAAGGATGAGTTTACCTTTACCTCCAAAACAGTTTATGTGGACGTGCATATACACGAAGTGCTAGACCTGCTGAAGAAAAAAGGAGGGATCAAAATCAATGTGCTGGCAAGCTACCTGTTTGCCAAATTCATTGAAGAGCATAAAGAGGAGATCCAAAGGCTACGTGATAGGACGGATAACAAGTTCTTGAACTAAGCTGAATCTATAACATTAGGTAAAAAAGTATATAAATAAATAATCTAATCTTAAAATATACGTATAAGTATAAAACCGTATTTCATATCGATTATATATTTAAATTAGGAATGTCTAGTCTTTAAATCGATGTTTTAACTTAAATTATATAGCTATGTCTTGGGGCGTTTTCTTTGCTACGGTAGCAGTACTCTATGTGCTTTATTATGCAGGTAACCTGTTGTTTGACCTGTACCTTCGAAATGCAAAAGGCGTAGCCGCAGATATGGTAGCGCAGTACAGTGTTTCAGATTTAGTAGACACTACAGAGGCACCCCAAGACGTTGTGGACGAGGATTACCTGGAGGAAGAATTCGAGGAGGACTATGAGGATTACGAGCAGGAGGAGCAACCCTTGGATAGCGATCCCCAAGAATATCCTGTTGCAGCCGACGGGCATGCCTTTGCGCATCAGACGGCCTCTGAGAATAGTGTCGCCATGCCCGTGATAGGGCAGGGGATACCCCTAGAGGAGTTCCTTCAGAACGCCAGGCGACTTTCAAACGCAATACCTTTTTCTTCATAAATTTTTAACTCAATGACAGAGATTATGAAAAAGTTACTTGCTATGCTCGTATTGGTAGTCCTCGCTGTCCCATCTTCCTTTGCTCAAGGGGCCGGAGGCATTGATGCCGGAGCCTCTGAGCTCCAAACTTACATTGACCCTGTAGGCAACTTAATCCTGGTCATCGGAGCTATTGTTGGCCTGATTGGAGGAGTTAGAGTGTACATCAAGTGGAACTCCGGAGACCAAGACACACAAAAGGCTGTCATGGGGTGGATGGGTTCCTGCGTATTCCTAATGGTGGTGGGGGTGGTGATCAAAGCCTTCTTCGGCTTGTAAGCCGTGGCTCCCGAAGATAACAGAGGATTTAATGTCTACAAGGGGCTGCAAAAGCCCCTTGTATTTAAATCCTTGAAAGGTAGATATATCTACTGGGGCCTGGCCTCCGTTCTAACTGGCTTCTTTGCAGCAGTTGTCTTATCTGTTTCGCTCAACTTCTTTTCAGGTCTGGTAGCCTTGGTGATTGTGACTTTCGGTGGTATGGGGTTTACGGCTATGCAGCAGAAGAAAGGGTTGCATCATAAAACGAGGTCCAAAGGGGTATACATCATGCCCGCACAATGGAAGCGTTCTGCACGAAGATAGGAGCCTGGCCCTGGCAGCACAACTTTAACGTCATCACTTTTCTCAGCCATGAAAAAGCAGCGGTTTGGTCTGCCATACATTGGCATAGACCGTCATGCCCATGATATTCTATATCATGAGCGCGGAGACTATTCGGTTATCATCAAAGTACAAAATCCTGCCCTGCAGTACTGTGCAGACGTGGAGGCTTACCATCTCTTCCACCAGACCTTTGCCAACATCGTTAAAATTTTAGGCGCAGGCTACACCCTTCAGAAAACGGACATACTAGCCAGGAAGTGCTATGTGCCGAAGCAAACGGATGACCTCCTGAGTCAGAAATTTCAGGAGACATTTGCAGGAAGAGACTACCTGGACGTCTCTACATACCTGACTATAACAAGGGGCGTGCGGCGCTCCAGCTTCTTTACCTATGACGAGAAAGACTTCAAAGCATTCCAGCGGAACGTTGCCAAAGTGCTGGACATACTGGAGAGCAGGTCTTTCAAGCCCTATGCTCTGAAAGAGACCGAGGTGAAGCAGTTTATTTCCCGCATGCTTGCCTTCAACTTTTCCGATGAGGTTTATGCGCTCAATAACCTCCTTGCCTCAGAGGAAGGCCTGCAAGTCGGTGGCAGCGTTATCCGATGTATCTCGCTTGTGGACATAGATGAGATTAACTTCCCGTCCAATCTTAAGCCAAACACAGCGCTTCACATAGGGTACAGCCTCCCGGTAGACCTGATGCATTTTCTGCACCAGGTGCCAGGTTGTGACTGCCTGGTGTACAACCAGGTGATCCAAATCCCTGATCAGCGCCATGAATTGGCCAGGCTGCAGGCCAAAAGAAAAAAACACCTCTCCATGCCTGACCCGGCCAATGATCTGAGTGTGCAGGATATTGATCAGGTGATGGCCGATATCGCCAAGGATAACCAGCTGCTTGTGTACGGGCATTACAGCGTGCTGCTTTCAGCCAGAGAAAAGGAGATAGACCGTGCCGCTAACTATCTGGAAAGCGCTTTGTTTTCCATTGGCATTATTCCCTCCCGAAACGCATATAACCAACTCGAGCTATTCCGGTGTGCCTTGCCCGGCAATAGTTCGGAGCTTAAAGTATATGATAAGTTTTTGACTACTTCAGACGCGGCCTTATGTCTGCTTTTTAAAGAACGTTTGCTGCAAAGTGAGTCATCCAGTTTTCAGGTATACTTCACGGACCGGCAGGGGATTCCTATCACGATTGACACAAGTGATGCGCCTATCTTCTCAGGCCGGATGAATAACCGTAACAAGTTCGTGTTGGGACCTTCGGGAGCGGGAAAATCATTTTTCATGAACCACCTGATCCGGCAGTATGCCCTGCAGCACACAGATGTTATTTTGGTGGATACCGGACACAGTTACTCCGGCCTGTGTGCCTACTACAGGGGCCGCTACATTACCTACTCCGAAGAGCAGCCGATCACCATGAACCCCTTCCGGATCTCTGCTGCCGAATTCAACGAGGAGAAGCGGGAGTTTCTCAAGTCATTGGTGGGCCTGCTCTGGAAAGGTGCCGGGGGCACTGTCAGCCAAATTGAGGACAGCGTCCTCTCTTCCGTTATCACTTCCTATTACCAACACTACTTTGAAAACGGCTTGGAGAGCAGCTACCTTTCCTTCCAGTCCTTCTATGACTTCTCCATCAGAAAGATCGAGGAGATCACGCAAAAAGAGTCTATTAACTTTGACCTGACCAGTTACCGCTTTATCCTCAAGAAGTTCTGCAAAGGGGAGGCGTATGGCCAGATTCTGAACAACGAGCTGGATACCACCCTGTTTGATGAGCCCTTTATTGTTTTCGAAATAGATGCCATCAAGGAGCATAAGGTACTTTTCCCGATCACCACCCTGATCATCATGGATGTGTTCCTTCAGAAGATGCGCCACAAGAAGAACCGTAAGGCGCTCATCATCGAGGAGGCCTGGAAGGCCATTGCCTCTCCGCTGATGGCCGGCTATATCCTCTACGTCTATAAAACGGTCCGCAAATTCTGGGGAGAGGCCGTGGTCGTGACACAGGAGCTGGATGATATCATCGGCAATGTTGTGGTTAAGAACTCCATCATCAACAACTCCGATACCATCTGCCTCTTAGACCAGACCAAGTTCAAGGACAATTTCGACGAGATCGCCACGCTGCTCTCCCTCAATGAGGTGGAGCGCAAGAAGATTTTCACCATCAACAGCCTCGACAACAAAGAGGGGCGGGGCCGCTTCAAGGAAGTCTACATCAAGCGCGGGGCCATTGGTGAGGTATACGGGGTGGAGGTATCGCTGGAAGAGTATTTGACCTTTACCACCGAGCGCCAGGAAAAAGAGGCCATGCACGTGTACCTGAGCAAGTATGGGGATTTCAGGGAAGCCCTGGAAAGATTTGTCGCAGACTTCAGGGCCTCGGGGCTCAAGCTAAACGAATTTGTTCACCTTATTTTGCAACGCAGCTATGAAAAAGTACCTCTACACACTTAGCTTTCTGGGTCTGGTAACAGGGCATGTACTAGCCCAGCAGGTTGTTTTTGACCCAGCGGTCGTCTCCACACTTGTTGTGAACCATACGGCCCAGCAGGCGGCCTTAAATGACATTAAGGAAAACGAAGGAAAGATTGCGGCCCTGCAGACTACCATTAGCCTGAAGATGACGCAGATCAAAGAGCTGGAGGAAAAGATGTACAACTCTCTCAAATCCGTTCAATCCATTATCGGGCAGAGTAAAAACATTATTTATGCCTCCCAAATTGCCGCAGACATAGGCCACTACCAAAACCAAATGATGGAACTGGCGCGCGGTGACAACGAGTTGCTCCTGATCGCTGCCAAGACAGAGCTGGAGCTGCTCAACCGTACATCCGACCTGTTTACCTATATCTACCAGGTGGCTGTTATCGGCACGGATGTGAACCTGATGAACAACGCCGACAGGCTCACCCTGATCCGCCATGTGGTGGATGAGCTGCGGGTGATGCGGGGCCTGGCCTATTCCATTACGCGCAAGATGCGTGTGGCCAAGTACGCGGGCCTTTTGAAGACCATGAACCCGATGGGACTTGCCTACCCTGACAACAGCCAGGCGATCATCCGCTCCCTGATGGATGAGTACAAGGCAATCAAGAAGTAAATTATCTCTATTGCTATGAAGACGTTATGTGTACCTGCTTTGTGCCTGGCCCTGCTTCCTATACTCTTCACAGATGCCCTGGGGCAGGGCGTGCAGCCAGTTAACAGTAAAAACACAAGGTACCAGCTGGAGCGGGAGGTTGTTACCCGTTGGGGAAAGTTCAATCCGAAATGGTACTTTATTCTGTTTCATAACAAGTACAGGAAAGGACCTGACAGGCGGAACATGCTGCAGCTTGCCCCTACCATGGCTTTGCTGAACCAGAACAAGGTGAAGGCGGAGGCGCAGGAGGAAGCAGTAAGCCAGGTATATGAGCAGGAGATGTTCAAGTTTGCTGACAGGTCCCTGAATAAAGGATACCACCTGTTGTATAAAAAGAAGATCGATGAACTCAACACTGCCCTATTGGGGATGAATGCTGAGGCGGTGCAGGCCGGGGTGCAGGCAGATTATATTTTGGCCATCCATGCCGAGCGGGATAGAATTAACGCCGACATCGGGATCATCCTGGACGCTTACCTGGACGATGCCAAAAAAGGGGAGCAGCTGCGGGTATACATCGGGGAGCTTACAGCATTGAGGAATGATTTCAGGCGGCTCATCTCTCTCTTTAAAACGAGTCAGGACTTAACCGACTGATGCCATGCGTGAATTGATCGATAAAGCCATATTTGACCTGTTCGACGGGCTCTTTCTCAATATACAGGATTTGGTGAGTGTTTTCTTGTATGATGCGCAGGCGCTTTGCGCCATCAGCATGCTGCTGTACTTCGGCCTGGAGGCATACAAAATGATGGCCGGGGATGAAACGCTTCGCATCATGCCTTTGCTGCGCCCTTTCGCCCTGACACTGGTGATTGTTTTCTGGCCAGGGTTTATTGACGCTGTGAACCTGCCGCTGCAGCTAGTCAATGATCAGGCAAAGGGCATGTACGGCGCACAGGTAGACCAGGTGGAGGATTTGCACCGGGAACGCCTCGCGCTGGTGGACTCTGTGGCCCGAAAGCTCTCTGAGAGCAGCGCCGAGTTTGAGCGGATTGAGAGTGAGGCGAGTGACGCGAGCTGGTACGAGACCATGGGAATTGACCTGCAGCCCCTGTTTAACAAAATGAAAGGCTATTACCTGATGCTGATGGCCAAGCTGCACTTTACGGCGATGATGGTGGTGGAGTGGATTGTGATCAGCATCTTTCAGGTATGCTCTTACATTATCTATTTCCTGCAGATCATCTTTGCAGGCATTCTGGTGATCCTGGGTCCCTTCTCCTTTGCCCTTAGCGTGCTGCCGGGCTTTCGGGACTCTTACCTGACCTGGATTGCCCGCTATATCTCCGTAGGGCTGTACTCGGGGCTGGGCTATATCATTATGTCCATCTCCTTTGTGCTGGTCAAGTATGGCTTGATGAAGGAAATAGATATCCTGAAGGCAGTACTGGGCAACGAAGAGATGTTCATTGCCTACGTTTCCTTTCCCTCGGGCGGCATCAGCTTCTACATCGTCTCCTTGATTGTGGGAGGATTGGCCATGCTGACCATTCCCATTATTTCCACCTGGATCGTGCACACCACGGGTGTGGGTAATGCCATTGGTACAATGGCAGGAGGAGCTGCGAAGGCGGCCGGAGGAATTTTAAAATAAACTAAAAAGCGCTTGCTATGATAAACAACCTCGAAAAGAAAATGAAGCTGGCATTTGCCGTGAGTATCGGCAGCTTTATCTCCTCCATCATTATAGTAGGCACGGTTTGCGCCTTTGCCTTTCGTTATGCCGAGGAGCAGCGGAAGAAGATTTATGTGATCGACCACTCGGTGCCGCTGCTGGTGGAGCAGACCGAGCTGGGGGTAAACCGGACGGTAGAGTACAAGTCGCACGTGAACATGTTTCACCTGCTCTTCTTCACGCTACCTCCAGATGACGCCTACATGAAAAATAACATCTCCAAGGCCATGTACCTGGTGGATGAATCCGGTCTGGCACAATACAACAACTTGAAGGAGAAGGGCTATTATAACCAGATCCTGGCAAGCTCTGCGGTTTTGACGATCAAAACCGATAGCGTTAAAGTGGACGAAAACAGGCACTTTACCTACTACGCCACACAGCGCATTGAGCGGGAGACCTCTGTGATGAAAAGACTTCTTGTCACGGAGGGGGATCTTGAGGAAGTGCCACGCACAGAGAACAACCCCCATGGACTTTTGATAAAGAACTGGAAAACGGTCCTAAACAAGGACTTGGAGTATGTCGAAAAGAAATCCTTTTAGCAACAACACAAAGCAAAAGCTTTCATCCCTCAAGGAAAGTGTCAGGGACTACTGTGCCTCGAATCCTAAAGCAGTAGTGCTGGCCATGCTGGTTTTACTTTCTGTGGCTGTCATAGGGTTGCTCATCGTCCGGCACCTGCACCAGGGGACCTATGCCGTGTCGGCTGGCAAGCTGTACAGGCAGCTTGATACTTCTGGCGACAAGATGACTATAGGCAGGTCAAGTACCGCAGATATGCTGGAGCTGATAAAGCTCTACAACACGGCCAGGCAGCTAAATCCTGACAGTCTGCGTGCCCAAGACAGTGTTTTTCTCAAAGCTATTGATCAGCGTTTAAACCGAATCATCCATGAAGCGAATTAACTTTCGGCATCCCAGGTATGCCATCCCGCTCATCATACTGCCTTTCCTTGTCCTGCTTAATTACCTGTGGCTGGACATGACACCGGCGGCCACCGCCGCACAAACGAAAGTGGAACTCACCGAGACAACAGCCCTTAATACCTCCCTTCCGGATGCCAATCTGAGAAAGCGGGACATGAAGGATAAGTTCTCGGCTTTTCAGGACGAGTTTAAGTATAGGACCGATTACTCGGCCATGCAGGAAATCGGGGAGGATAGGGTAGACCCCAGGGACATTGCCTATGGCAGCGTGTACACGGAGGAGGAGCGGCGGATGCTCGACAGTCTCAATAACCGCATCCTATCGGATCAGCAGCCGGAGAGGTTTATGGAGCGGGTAAGCCAGCGTCAGCGCCTCAGCTCAGAGCGCTATGCATCGGCGACTGCCTCTGTGCCTGGACGGTCAACCCGCCCTATGCGAAAAGTTGAATCGGAATACGAAAAGGAAATGCGGCTGTTCCGGGAGCAGATGATGTTTATTGACAGCCTGAGCCGGGTAGGAGAGGAGCCTGTGCCTTCACGTAGGGGCCCACAGCCGACGAAAGCCCATGCACCGGCTTTCGAGAAGCAAGAGCCGACACCGTTACCCGTAACCAAATACAGAAATACGAACAAAGCCTTTTTCAACACCATTACAGCCGACGGTGAGGAGCAGTTTATCAGAGCTATCCTGGACGAAGGGTTGAAGGTGATGCAAGGCGGCAGGATCAGGATTCGCTTGCTGGACGACATCTATGTGCGGGACTACGAAATAAAGAAAGGCAGCTACCTCTACGGCACGGTCTCCGGTTTCAGTGCCCAACGAATTGAGATAGCCATCCGCTCTATACTCTACGGCAACCAAATCATCCCGGTAGACCTGAGTATCTACGACAACGACGGCTTGGCTGGGCTGTATGTCCCGGATTCACAGTTCCGGGACTTTACAAAAGAGCTTGCCGGGAATGTGAGCAGTGGTCAGTCATTTACTTTTGAGGATTCACCTGACAATGCCAGCCAAATGCTTTACTCGATGCTGGAAAGGGTTTCTCAGACCACTACCCGCGCCGCAGGCAAAGCCATCCGGAAGAACAAAGCTAAGTTGAAGTACAACACCATTGTTTATTTGATAGATAACAAAGCCCTGTAATATGAAAAAGCTATTCCTTCTATATGTGTTGTTTGCCCTGCTGTTTTCAGCCTCGGCACAGGATTCTCTTCAGGTAGTGCACGTGCATGAAAGCATCTCCACACATATTGTAAGCCCTGAGCCAATACAGTATGTAGATATCTCCACAGATGATGTAGCCGGGGACATACCTGTTGCCAATATCCTTCGGGTCAAACCCAAGCATGACGGAGCAAAACCGGGTATTATCACCATCGTTGGAGAGCGCTTCCTTGTACAGTATAAGCTGGCCTACAGCCGGGCGGATCGGGCAGACACGGAGGTGCGTATAGACCCTACCCAGGTAGATGATTACCTGAACCCGGCTGTGGCCATGAGCCGGGAAGACATGGCGCGGTTTGCGCTGCTGGCTCTCCAGCGAAAACCCCAGTTCAACGGTGTGACTACGAAAGGGCAGGGGATGCAGGCAAGGCTGAACAACATCTATACGGTGGGGGACTATTTCTTTATTGATCTCTCCCTCAGGAATGATACCAACATTCCTTATACAATCGATCAAATACGATTTAAGATAGAGGATAAAAAAGTTGTGAAGGCCACTAACTTTCAGCAGGTGGAGCTACAGCCCAGTTTCCAGCTTTATGACACGGGTCACTTCAAGCGCCAGTACCGGAACGTGTTTGTGTTCAGGAAATTTACTTTCCCAGAGGAAAAGGTATTCAATATTGAGGTGGCCGAGGAGCAGATTTCTGGGCGCACCATCTCCCTTAAAATTGACTATTCCGACATCCTTCATGCAGACACCTTATGAGAAAGTCATTACTCCTTTTCTTACTGCTCTTAGTTGTGCTGCCGTGCCGAGCGCAAGAGGGCTACACCCACCTGAACCTGGCAGGCGGCTGGATGTACAAGGATGCCTTAACTGCTAACCTTGCCCTGGAGTTCAGCAAACGCCACTATAATTCCTATGAGATCTTCGGTGATGCCTATAAGAGCAACGTGGATGACAGCAAAAACTGGTTAGTGGGGGTTGCTTACAAACCCATGCTTACCCGATCCAGAAACACGTTTCTCAAGCTGCGCCTGGGAGCGGGCATTGGCTCTAACACCGAGCACTTCATAGGAGCCCTGCAGGCAGGCCTGGAGCTGGGCTATGTGCTGCCGGGAAATTTGGTGCTGATGCTCCAACAGAAAAACGAGGGTGTACTCCGGGTAAACCATAACTTCAGAGCTGGTTTGCTGGCGGGCATCAAAATTCCATTGTGAGCAGGATTTGGCTAGTCGACGGGAATTTCCACAGGAAAGAAATTCTGCTAAGACTTTCCCTCACATCTATCTGATAATATTGGATAACCTTTGTCAGTAACGATATGGAAGAATCCAGCGAAATCAAAAAACTTTACTCCTTCCTGCAGGGGCTTATCTACTTCACAATTGTGGTAGAGGTAGCTGTTTTCCTCTTTATGGATTCGGGCAGTATGTATGAGCTGCAGCCTGTACTGCGCAAGGTAAAGCGCATGGCTATTTATGAGCACATCTACTTCTCCAAAGCTTTTACTTTCGGGTTGATTCTGATCGTGAGCATTGGCACAAAGGCCAGGAAGAACCTGAACCTTGACCCGCTCTGGCATATCTTCCTTCCCTTGCTCATCGGCTGCGCCTTTTTCTTTGGCTCGGGTTTCTTTTATTTCTTTGAAAGCAGCCGTATTCTTTTCTGGGATGTGTCCCTGTCTGATGCGGCTTACATCCTGCTCTCCTTCTTAGGTGCGATGATGATTCATATAGCCTTGGATAATATCTCCAAGCATATACAGCACCGATTGATGAAGGACAAATTTAACGTGGAGAATGAGTCCTTTGAGCAGTCCAGGAAACCGGTGCATACGCCTTACTCGGTGAATATCCCAATGCTTTACTATTACCAAAAGCGAATACAGCGCGGGTGGCTTAATGTGGTAAATCCCTTTCGGGCAACACTGCTGATCGGTACGCCTGGCTCTGGAAAGTCTTTCTCGGTGGTGTTGCCTTTTATCAAGCAGCTTCTGGGGAAAGGCTTCTCTATGATGGTCTACGATTTCAAGTTTCCAGACCTGGCCAGAACGACTTATTACCATTATCTGGTCAATAAAAAGAGAGGGGCATTGAAAAACCACAGGTTCCATGTCATCAACTTTAACAGTGTAGAGCACAGCAGGAGGTTTAATCCTTTAAAGCCGGAGTACCTGCCTACCCTGGCTGATGCCACCGAAACGGCTGAGGCGCTGCTGGAGGCGCTGCGGAAAGGAGACAGGGACTCAGGGACTGCACAATTCTTCAACCAGTCAGCCGTTAATTTCCTAGCCAGCTGCATCTACTTTCTGAGCCGCCACGAAGGGGGGCGGTATTCTTCGTTTCCGCATGTACTTTCCTTCATCAACCTTAGCTATGATCAGATTTTCGAGGTGCTCTTTTCCGAACCTGAGCTGGAGAGTCTGCTTTCGCCTTTTGCCACAGCCTATAAGAACAGAGCCTTTGAGCAGCTGGAAGGGCAGATTGGCACCTTAAAGATTAATATTGGCCGGCTGGCCACAAAAGAAACATTCTGGGTACTATCAGGAGACGACTTTAATTTAAAGATAACGGACCCGGAAAACCCTTCTGTTTTGGTGATTGCAAATGACCCGGCCACACAGAGCATTAACAGCGCCTGCAACGCGCTTATCCTCAATCGCATGACACGCCTGATCAATACAAAGGGGAACTTGCCATGTGGGCTGATCGTGGATGAGTCTCCTACGCTTTACATACACCGGGTGGAGAACCTGATCGCTACTGCAAGGAGCAACAAGATAGCTGTGCTGCTGGGCCTGCAGGAACTTCCGCAGCTGCGGCAGCAGTATGGCAGGGAAACAGCCGACACCATTTGCTCTGTAGCGGCCAATGTACTCTCGGGCTCTGCTCGTAATAAAGAAACGCTTGACTGGCTGGAAAAACTGTTTGGTAGGGTGAGGCAGCTAAAGGAGGGGCTTAGTGTGGACCGTAACCGTACCTCCGTCAACATGAACGAGGAAATGGGGCCGCTCATTCCGGCATCCAAAATAGCCAATTTGCAGGCGGGTGAGCTGGTAGGACAGGTGGCTTCCGATAGCGAAGAGTATAGCGGGAAGTATGTTGCCAGTACCTACCACTGTAAAATTAATCTCGACCTTGATAACATACAACAGGAAGAAAAGCAGTATCTTGACCTGCCAAAATTTTATAACTTTGGTACCCCCGACCAAAAAGACCAAATCCTGAGAGCAAACTACAATAAAGTTAGAAATGAGGTTAAGACACTAATCACAGCGTTACAGGTATGAGCGTGAGCATACAGGAGTTAGGCCAAAGGCTAAAGCTGCTGCGAAAGCGGCTTGATTTATCGCAGGAGAGCCTGGCAGAGTCCATGGGGGTGAACCAGAACCAGATATCCCGGCTGGAGAACGGGGTGGGAGGGACGATCGAACTGCTTTTACTTCTGTTCAGCTTCTACAGCAAGCACTTTCACGTGGACCTTCTTTTTTCCGACAACTTTGACATCCTGGAAAAGCACGAGAAGCTATCCAACAGCCACAGCATCAACAGCATTGCTGTTGAAAAGCTGAAGCTGGCTCAAAGTGAGTTTTCCACGCAGATTGAGGAGGTGATACGTTTGCTTGATACCCCTTAACGTGTTAGTACAGGCTGCGAGCGAGGCGCAGCCGAGTATAGAGCCTGTGCAGTGTTAGCAAGAGATATTCTTTGGTATTCTACAGTTTCCCATCAAACCTGCCTTCGGTAACTTTAATAACTTCACATCCAGTCTTGGACAGTGTAAATGAGAACTTCCCTGCGATGATACCATTTTCTAAATCAAGTTTAGTAACTTCAAGTGTGCCGCTGCGGGATACTTCAGGACTCTTGTCGTAATCGCAGTATTCGTTATAGAAGCTTACTCCGCTTATCTCAGCATTATCAAATGTATAAACTCCTGCTTTATCAACTTGAGCCATAGCTATAACAAGATAATCGTACTCTGCAGGACTTTCTTTGGTTTCCCTGTAGGCTGCTATATTTAAAGTGCCACCTTTATAAGCAGGGTCGTAAATAACATTAAAATTTGACTGGAACGTACTGGGTCTGCCCTTTGGCAACCACACCTTTCCGTTCACCATAGCACCGAAAGTGTTCTTGCCTTCCATAGTATCTGCTGGAAGTTCTTCTCTGGGATTAGCGTCTTTCTTTTTACAGGATGAAAAGGAGATAAGGACTATTAGGATAAAGAGGGATAGAGTTAGTGTTTTCATATTTTAGGGTTTTCTGATGATTTTATTCTTTGCTAACGTACTGGCCTATAATGTGGCGAAGCTAAATTATAGGCGTGGTTAGCCAAATGTGTTTTATCTTGAACCGTAGTTCCTCATTTCAAGAGAGTCCAGACAATCAAAGTCAGGCCACGCAATATGAGATTCGGCTTTTACTAAGAAGAATTGCCTGCCTTCTTTAAAAAGAAGAGATTCTATTCTAAGACCGTCCTCGAGTATCACATTCTCATATACAATACTTTCTTCAAACTTGCTCTCCGCTTTGTTGAATACGCTTGCCTTACCCAACAGCAGTAGATCGCTGACGATCCACCTGTAACTTTCATTTGCTTTTACATTTGGCTCTGAAATTTTAGAAACTGGCGCATAGCCATAAGGCTCTATAAACTGCCTTTTGTATTCTTTATAGTATCTCCGCCCCATATCCTTGTGATAGTCTGGAGCAGGAAGATGTTCTATATTAAATAGATCGGCATTTCCTTCTATTGTTCGTATTTGCTTGTTCAGTTTACTGAGGTCATTCTTTTTCTCTTGGCATAAGTCCTTGTCGGAAAGGTTCTCGACAATATAAGATTGTAAAACTGAAAGAGGAATAAAGATCAACGCCTTGCTGTTTTCATAGATAAACTGGTTGGCAGTGGTATCAATCTGCAACAGACGAATCGGCTTCTTGTCTGCGAGCTGAGAATAGTCGCCTTGACTACTGTCTGTTGCTTTACAGGACACCAGTATAAAAACTACCAGAATGAAAACAGTTCTTATCATTTTCTATGGTTTCACTTTTGGCTAACGTGCTGGTATAGCAGATTGCAAGGCGTAGCCGCAGCAGTACTGCTATACTTTGTTGTATGGTTGTTATTCTTCAGTTTCTGCCGAATCGTATCTATAAATATCTACATCAGTAGCAGTCTGCGTCTGATAAAGAAATTCTATAGTTTTTAAGTCATGTCCTAAAGCAGGCGTTGACTCTTCTGGATTGACATCAATGTACATCACAATTTCAAGTACAGAAGTCAGCTGGTATTTTTCTTTTAGCTTATTGATGAGTCCAACTTTGTCTTTCAGTTTCTCTACCAATTCATCTACAAGGTTGTCTATGAATATGGCTTCTTTTCCTTTTCCAGTTGACCACTTCCAACAGGCATATTTCTGATTAGCAATGTACTGCCCTTTGTCTCCCTTTTTCCAAGAGTCTGTTGGTTCTATTCCAAGTGCTCTGGTGACTTCATTTGGTTCAAAGTCATCACCATGAAGAGCAAAATAGACGTAGGATTTTGAGAGAGTGTTATTCATGCTTTTAATCCTGACTAACGTTTATTTCTCAGGCCGTTGCAAAGCCCAGTTCTTCAGGCTTGAGGTCTAATTTAGCGATGTTTTTCTTTATCCGCTGCACCAGCTTGAGCTTTCTCTTCTCGTCGAGGAACAGGTATTGCGTGGGCGGGTTGTAGGGCACGCGGTAAGTGAGCATGTGCCAGATGATCACCGCCAGCTTGCGGGCCGTGGCGCTCACGGCCGCCTGCCTGCCCTTGCGGAAGGCCACTCTTTTAAAGAAGTCCGACAGGTGCGTCTCACGCAGGTTGCCGATGACATTGGCCGCGTTCCGCAGGGCGATTTTCAACCGGTTGCTGCCCTTGGGAATGTGGGAGCTGAGCACCCTGCCCCCGCTCACCTTCGTGTTGGGGCAGAGCTTGAGCCAGTTGGTGAACTGCTTGGCCGTGGGAAACTTGCGGATGCCTTCGGCACCCACCTCGCTCATCAGCGCCATCACCGTCGCATGGCTCACCCCCTCGATTCGGAGCAGGTCCACCCCACCGTAGTACTGGTAGGCCAACTGGTTGAGATCCATCTGCTGCGGGGCATTCTTGTTGACCCGCTTGTAGGGTTTAGGGTCTGTTCTCAGCTCCCGCCTCTCTTTATCTGCTCCAATCTGCTCTCTAAGCAGCTGCTCGATGGCCGCGTCACAAGCCGCAATCTTATCCTGCAGCATCTTGTACATATCCAGCTCCTGGGCAAGGGTAAAGAGCAGCTCACGGCGGCCGTTGCCGCGCAGGGCCAGGGCGATTTCTTCTTTCGATTTTCGGCAGTTGCCATGCCGGAAGCAGGCCAGCTTTTCGGGATTGGTTTCCCCCTGGCAAACGGCCTCGATGATGGCCATGCCCGTCTGGCCGGTGATGTCGCGCACGACCACGTCGAGCCGCAGGTTCAGCAGGCGCAGGTACTTCTGCATCTTCTGGGTAGTGACGGCGGCCGTCTCCAGCAGCGAGGCGCGGTGGCGGCAGTAGGTCCTGAGCTCCTCGGTGGCCTGGTCAGGCAAAAAGCTGCCCGAGAGCAGCCCCAGCGCGTGCAGGCGCTGAATCCACTGGCAGTCCTGCACGTCGGTTTTGCGCCCCTTGATGTTCTTGGTGAACTTGCCGTTGCAGAGCAATACCTCCAGGCCTGCCTGCTGCAGGGCCGTGAACAGGCTCTGCCAGTAAGTACCCGTGCTCTCCATGGCCACGGTGGAGATGTGGCAGGAAAGGAGCCACTGGGTAAGTTCCCGCACCTCGTCCTCATAAACGCCGAACTCCCGCACCTGATCCGCTCCCTGGCCCACAGCCACAAAGTGCGAGCGGCTGCCCACGTCGATGCCGGCAGCATGTTGGTTGACAATCTCCATAGGCGTGTTTCTCTTTTTCATAGTGGTAAAGAATAAAGTGAAAAACGATCCCAGGGGAATGTACGCTAGGTCTTGAAAGTATCCTGATCGGGGTCTCCCGAGGGAGCCGCCACTGAAATCACCTCAAAGCCCTCCTCAGTAGAAGGGCTCTCTACATTCCAACCAGAATGCCACCCGAGCTTTAAAGCGTCAATTAGAAACCGGTCTTGCAAGGGATACAAAATAGATACGCAGCAACGTTAGCGGGAGAAATCAATAGTTAATATGGGGGGAATACCATACAACGGACGGGTGCATGCGGAGCCTGAAGCGTAGCGAAGGTTGAGCATGCATTGTGTTGGCACATGTTTTTCTTTTATTTCTCCACCCAAGCTCCAGCCAAATCTTCATACTCCCATTCTGCCTGGTCTATTGCGTCATCTATAGTTTCATGCCATGTATCGGTTACAGATTCCCAACTTGAATCACAACCGAACAGGTAAAATCCTTCTTCATTATCATATTTACAGATAGCAAGTCCAACAGTGGGGTTTACTGTTTTTCCGATATGGATGTGTACAGTTTTTCCCGTAGCCCTTCTTCCTTCTACAGAAGCATAAAGTATAACCTTTGCTCCACCAACTATGTCTGGTGCTTCTTTCATCGCTTTAGTTATTCGTATTGGTTACTTGGATAGCATTCATAACTTGAAATATGTGCCAACGGTCTCGTACAGGCAATGGGTGCGGCATCAGCCGAACATGGTGCCTGTGCTTTGTTACCTGATTGAGTTTTTCTTTTTCTTGTTGTTCAAGATGAAACGAAGAATTTTAAGAGAAGAAATATTCAGTCATTTCGTCTATAAATTCCTTATCCGTAAGAGGCAAGCCAGATTTAGAACCCAAAACGGAATCTATGTTGCACTTTGGGCAAACAGCTGTCACTCTACCATCACTTTCTTCAAACCATTCCTTTATTTCATTAGGACTAAAAGTATTTTGACAGTAGAAGCATACACACATTTCACTGGCAAGTACTTCTACTTTATGAGAATGACAATGATTATGTGCCTTTAATAAGAAGTCTATACTATACTTCATCGTCATTCATACTTTTCTCTTACAGGTAACGTACTTGGCTTTGCGGTGGCACAGCTACCGTAAAGGTGTGGTTATGTACCGTTATATTTTGAGATAAAATCATTGATAACTTTATCAAACTCATCTTTTCTTTCTTTGGGTATATTTTGGTAACCTATCCAATACAGGCCTTTTACTTCTTCTTTTCTCCAATATTTATTTCCTTCACTACCAGTGATAGAATTTATTTCATTTCTATTGGGTCCACCAATTATGAATTTTCCAGCCTTTGCAACTTCTTCATAGTTCCATCCAAAGTCTTCAGTAGAAAAATAAAATAAACCGTCGTTCTCGTATTTGAACTCATAAGACGTACCATGAGCCTGCGACTCAATTTTGTCTATGTATCCATCTGGTGGATTTAACTTATAAGTGATTCTCTTATTTTCCTGTGTCAAATAACCCTTTTTCTTAATTACATATGATTGGCAGGATGTAACAGATATGAGAGCGATAAAACTTAAAAAAGCTATTAAAACCTTTTTCATTATTACTTATGATACATAACTATAGTATATACGACAACATACGCTTATCTGCACTATGTACGTAGTAGCTAAACACTGCTTGAGTCCACTTTTGCTTACTGGATCTGATACTTGTGGCTGTAGTGCGCATGCGTTTATATAGTTAAGCTAATATAGGTGATTGCTAGAGATTATCCAACGGGCTGACAATTTTATCCAGCGCATGGGTGGTGATGTGGGTGTAGATCTCGGTGGTCTTGCTGCTCCGATGTCCCAGCAGCACCTGGATATACCTTAAATCCGTTCCTTGCTCTAGCAGGTGAGTGGCAAAAGAATGGCGCAGGGTATGTGGCGTGGCGGGTGCTTTCACGCCTGCCTTCTCCTTGCTGGCCCGGAACACGCTGCGGATGCTCTCCACCGTATATTGCCCGCCCGTCTGCCCCTCAAAGAGCCACACCCTGGGCCTGTACTGCTTGTAATAAGCACGCAGGCTTTCCAGCAGCTTTTGGGAGAGCAGCGTGGTGCGGTCCTTCTTGCCTTTGCCGCCACGGATCAGCAGCAGGTTGCGCTCCGACTGCACGTCCGTAAGTTTCAGGTTGATCACTTCGCCAATACGCAGGCCACCCGCATACAAAAGCTGCAGCATGCAGCGGTGCTTGAGGTTCTCGGTCACAGAGAGGATTTTCAGCACGTCCTGCTTGCTGAGCACCTGCGGCAGCCGCTCGGGCTTCTCGGGCCGCTCCACCTGGCCCAGCTGCACCTCGTGCCGCAGCAGCACGCGCTGGTAGTAGAACTTCACGGCATTGATGGACTGGTTCACAAACGATACGGAATAGGTGCCGGCCTGCACCATCTGGCGGTGGTAGTGGTTGATGGCCTCTTCCGAGAAAGCATGTATGCCCTCCAGCCCGCTATCCCTGTGCGCATTCAGAAAGCGCAGTAGCAGGCTGTGGTAGGTGCGGATGGTACTGAGGCTGTAATTGAGCAGGAACAGCTTCTCCACGTAGTGAAGCGGGCAGGCAATATAGCCGTCGCCCTTCCGGTAACATTGTTCCCAGAGCCGGGCCTGCAGGGCCATGTCCTTCACCTGCATGGTCTGCGCCAGCCACACCTGGGCTACTCGCTCTACCTCGGTTAGCAGCGTGTGCAGACTGCTGCTTTCGGTGCGGATGACAAAGCACTGCATGTCGTGCAGCCACCTGGCCACTTTGCTTTGCTTCAGGCAGGTATGGATTTCCTTGTTGTAAAGATAACTGAGCTGTACATACGGTCTGCCCTGGTGTTCCAGGGGCTGCAGGCGCACGACGGGGCGTGCGGGCACCTTTCCCAATGGCTCTGCCACATGCTTATCTTGTTGCAGGATAACGGTTCCTTCCGCCGGGCGCAGGCGCTTGGGCCGGAACAGGTACCTTGTGTCCACCTTGGCCAGCCCCTGGAAGTGCTGGTGCGTCATCTCGATGGCCTGGCTGCTGCGGTGCATCACAAAGCACTTGTAGGTCCTGCTGTACTTGATCCAGCCAGCCTCCTTCAGTCGTTTGGAGAGGAAGGGGTTGGGCTTGTGCCAGATGCGGATAATAGCTTTGCCCGCGTGCTCCAGCGGGTTAAGGTACAAAATAGGTTTTTGATCGGGATAAGCCATGGCAAATGAGACAGTTACTGAAGGCAAAGGTAAAACCTTTCAAAACCGTAGCCGTGTTATTACGCGAGTATACACGGATATACGCGAGTACAAACGCGGGTAAGTTATGAGCCAAGCCAGAACATGCATCCAGTGCGGAACAGCCATTGTAGGCAGGAGCGATAAGCGCTACTGCTCTGACCCCTGCAGACACCTGGCCAACAATATGGTCAAGGTACAGAACCAACACGAACGCAGGATTCTCCAAATCAATGCTGCATTAAGAAAGAACCGCAGCATTCTCAAACAGCTCAGTCCGCAGGGTAAGACCACCCTGCCCCGCCAGTACCTGGAGCTGGCAGGCTTTGATTTCCGCTACCTGACCCAGGTCTACCGCACCCAGAAGGGAAACACCTACTATCTCTGCTATGACTATGGGTATATGCTCCTGCCTGAGGAGAAGGTATTGATCGTGAATTGGCAGCCCTACATGGATGTGGGTCGGTGATAGCGCTGTCGGTATGTCAACTGGGATGTGCTTTTTGCTGCAACATGGTTATAGCTGAGGCGACACACGCATTTAGGTACGTTAAGTAAAGCGGTTCTTGTTGGCACAACCATTCTTGTTTCCTGTTGCCGTTTCTCACTATCTCCTATAGGGGAAAGCCATAACCCCTGATACAATTAATAGAATAGACTTTTTTCTAGGATAAGCAAATTGCTAAGCACGGTAATAAGAGTAACAACAATCCTGTTTATATAAATTATAAGTATTTTATTTATTATTATATATAATATAATTGAAATAATTAAAAATAATCCGTAAATCTATACTCGTGTAATATTTTTACGTAGATTTATTTAGCAATATCTACGATATAAGTAAACTATGAACTTTGATATAAAGGACCTGCCTTATGGTCAATTCGAGCGTTTGGGGATGAGCAAAAAAGACGTGCTCTCCATGAAGTCTGGCGATTTGGTCAGCCTGCTGACGGGCAGGCGCACGAGCCTGCATACCTTTACTATCAAGGATGCCGGTCTGGAACCTCTTACCGTGGATGCAAAATTGAGCCTGAAGATGAATCCAGACAACACCCTATCACTGCTGATCCACCCCATACGGAGGGAGATACAGAACGAGATTGGCGCCAGTAAGCAGGAGTTGGAGAAACTGCAAAACGGGGAGTTACTGGTAAAGCCATTTAAATCGCTTAATGGGGAGAAGGAGTTGTATGTTTTCCAACTGGATAAGGAGACCAACGAGATTCTAAGGGTGAGGGTACGTGATATCCAAGTGCCTAGTGCTATCAAGGATATAGTTTTGAGTACTGATCAGAAAGAGCACCTGCGGCAAGGCGGCACCCTGGAGCTTTATTCCAAAGCAAAAGATCAGCTGATCTCGGCCCGCCTGGATCTGAATGATCCTAAAGGACTAAAGATAGTGGAGGGACAGGTCTCCCTAAAAGAAAGCCACACCTTGGCAGTGAAGGAAACCCCTGTTGTGTCTATCAAACGTTAACTTGCCTATGACCTTTCAGGAATACAGAGAGCAGGTGTCGATCATTCAGGTCGCCGAATCGCTAGGCTATGTGTTTGATCCCTTGAAGGGGAGAAAGAGCCCTGAGTTCAAGCACCCTGACGGAGACAGAATCATTATCAACAACCCAGGCGACAGCTCCCGGCAGATGTACTTCAACCGGGATGGAAGCAACGACAAGGGGTCGGTGATAGATTTTGTGGCCAACCGGCTGCACCGCTTCCAGGGAAGCTTTCGCAATGAGATCGACGGTATCAATAGGGTGCTATCTAGGTATGCCTATGCCTCTCAACCCAAAGCTCCAATCTACAATGTTACGGAAGCAAAGCCCTTTGACAAAAGCAGGTTTGTCGAATCGGAGGCCTCTGTTTTTAAGCTGCATTACCTGATCAAGGAACGAGGTCTCTCTAGCGAGACGGTGCAGCTGTTCCTGCCTTACATTAGGCTGGTGCGGGACGCAGAGAAGGATAATGCCTATACCAATATCGCTTTCCCACTGCAAAGGCCAGCTAGTAGCGAAACGATAGGCTACGACCTGCGTAATTATGGCTTTAAGGGCGTGGCAGCGGGCAGCGACCGCAAGCACGGTGTCTGGGTAGCCGACTTTGCGCAGAATCCGGTTCTTACACGCCATGTCTACTTTGCGGAGAACCCTATAGATGCCATGAGCTTCTATCAGCTGGAGAAGGGTAAGCGGGACTTCAGCAACTCAGTGTTCGTCTCGTTTGGCGGGGGGATGTCGAGAATGCAGGTGGAGCTTTCCCTGAAGGCATGGCTGCATGCCCAAAAGCATACCATTTTCGATAATGATTACCAGGGAAAGATCTATGATATCTATCTGGCCACGGCGATAGCAGGTAAGCCTTACACCTTTACAAAGAATGCCGACAGTATCACCTTCAACTTGGATGAGAAAAAGTTTGATATTCCCGTAGACAAGCTGAGCCTTTTTGCCTTTGAGAAGAACTCCGGTATTCGTTCCGGACTTCAGGTGCATAAGCCCCTTGGCCATAAAGACTATAACGACATCATACATCCCAAAAACAACCAAGAGAATCGTACCCCTGTGAAAGTGAAGTTATGATCTGGAATCTAGTATAGCAGTCAAAGACTGTAGGAGATGAAATGCAGTTTCTGTGTTTCGCATGGCTGTTACGGTTAATTAAGTCTCTGTAGAAAATATTTTTCACCTAACTATAAACCATTTAGTTTTTAGGCTATGAAAAAGCTATCTCTCTTCTCCCTTCTGTTGTGCATAGTTCTACTCTTTGCTGGTTGTGATGACGAAGGCGAGGGCCCGGTCCTGCCTGATACTGCTACCTATCGGGTAGATTACAGCCAGTCTGGGGATTATGAGAAATTCATTAAGATTATTACTATTGGAGGTGGCGATTTCAAAGTGAGGGGTACTAGCGAAGCTATGCCGGCCGTGTTATTTGACGGGAACCTTTCGGAAACGTCCTATTCCTTTGAAGCGGATAATGTAAGGGAACTTACTGTACACGCTGCCAATGAGTTCAGTGCTGTAGAGGATGGCCCTGCTTCCATGCAGATGCGCTTTGTTATTTACAAGAACGGTAAGCAGATAGATGAGAAGACCTTCAATTACAATGAGGCTTCAGGGGAGAAGAACGAATACTTGAATTATAAGGCTAAATAGTAGACACTTTTCATCCTGTTCATGCTGCGCCATCTGGTAAAAGAGATTGCCAAAACAGTATAGACTTAATTATTTCTTCTACACAAAGCGTGTTGTAAGTATGTCATGAAGGCTTTGCTCTTAACTGGCACATATAAAGAGTAATATTTATATAATAGCTGTTATAAGGGAAAGGCCGTTTGCAGGCTCCTGGAGGGGTGCCGCTGTTGGCACTTTTAAGGGCAAGAAAAGACTGTAGGAAAAGGTCCTGCTAGTGGTGAGCTATTCTTGCACGTCAGTCTGCTCTGCAGCAAGCGTTCCCCCAAGCTCTCTCTCTTAGGGACTCTCTTACCTTGTGAAGCAGCTCTGCCAATTCTTTAGCTTCTTCCTCAGTAAGGCTCTCTATCATGGCATCCACTTGGTGCAAATCCTTATCAATAGCTCCCAAAGCTTTCTGTCCCTTATCTGATATCAGGATATTGACCAAGCGCTTATCTCCTATGTTTGTAGTGACCTCCACCAGCCCCTTTCCTTGCAAACGGCTTACCAGCCGCGAGGCATCGGACATCCTGTCCAACATCTTCTCGCGCAGGAAGGAAGTGGACACGGGCCGGGGGTACTGGTCGCGCAGGATGCGCAGGGCGTTATACTGCTGCCCCGTCAGGCCATACTTTTGAAAGAATCTGTTGTAGCTGTTCGAAAGAAAGCCATACGTATACAGAATACTCATGCTGGCTTTCTGCCATTCATTCCGAAATGATTTGACGCCTAATTGGTTCTCTAAGTTCATAAGTGCAGTCAGGTGAGTTTACCAAGTATAGTAAAAAATAATGAGGGAGTGTAATTCAAACTGTGTCATCATTTCCCTTTTGTCAAGGTTCACTTCAAGTCCAGTTGCATCCTGTCGCCGAACCAGATGGCCAGTTGCTGGGCTGTCTGGCTCCAGTTGCTTAGCGGCATGACCCATTTCCGGCTGATGTTCTGGTGCGAGAGGTAAATGAGCTTCAGCAGGGCCATGTCAGAGGGGAAAGCCCCCTTGGTCTTGGTCACCTTCCGCACCTGGCGGTGAAAGCCTTCTATCGTGTTGGTGGTGTAGACCAGGCGGCGAATCGGCTCGGTGTACTTAAAGTACGTAGTGAGCCTCTCCCAGTTCCGCTGCCAGCTCTCGAGCACCTTGGGGTACTTTTTGCCCCACTTCTCTTCCAACTCCAATAGCCGCAGTTCAGCCAGTTCCTTTGTCTCAGCCCGGTACACCGGCTTTAAGTCCCGCAGGAACTCCTTCTGGTCCTTGGAGCCGACGTACTTGATGCTGTTTCGTATCTGATGCACGATGCAACTCTGCACTTCAGTTTGTGGAAAGACACTGCTGATGGCTTCCGCAAAGCCTTTTAGGTTGTCGATGCAGGCAATGAGCATGTCGGCAACGCCCCGCTGCTGCAGGTCGGTGAGCACTGAGAGCCATAAGGTAGCTCCTTCACTTTCTGATACATACACGCCCAGCAGCTCTTTGTGGCCATGGCGGTCTATGCCCAGGATGTTGTAGACGGCTTTGCTGACAATACGCCCCTCCTGCCGCACCTTGTAGTGCATGGCGTCCAGCCAGACGATGCAGTAGAGCCTGTCCAGCGGCCTTGCCTGCCACTCCTTGACCTGGGGCACGATCTTCTCGGTGAGGGCGGCTAAGGTATCATGGGAAATGTCCATGCCGTACATTTCCTTGAGATGAGCCGAAATGTCCCGCAAACTCATCCCCAAACCGTACATGCTCAGGATACGGGGCTCCAGGTTCTCGGCCAGCACCGTCTCCCGCTTTCGAATGATCTGCGGCTCAAAGCTTGCCGAGCGGTCGCGGGATGATTCCACATCAATCACCCCGTCCGAGGTGCGCACCTGTTTGGATACTTTGCCATTGCGCCTATTGCCCTTTTGGCGTTGCTCATCCGATAGGTGTAGGTCCATCTCCGCGTCCAGGGCGGCCTCCAGAAAGTGCTTTAACAGGGGGCCTAAGGCGCCATCTTTGCCAAAGGTGGGTTTGCCGCTCCGGAACTCATCCAGGAACTGGCGCTTGATCTTCTCCAGATTCAGCTCGTTTTTGTCTTCCATGTTGACTGTGTTAAAGGTAATACTGCTAATCCTTTGACACAGTTTATTTTACAGCCTCTTGCTAGGGGGAAACTTCACAAGTCTGCTATTTCCAACCTCATCCCTCTTATCTAACATACGGTAAATTATTTATGAATAACATCCCTATATATAAATTGTCTTATAATTTACCTTATGTTAAATAGTTAATGCTTGTTATTAATAAAACAGTATATTTATTTATCATAGAAGCCAATAATTGTAAAGCATTAGTTTTGAATTAACTTTTAGAGTTATAATTGGCAGCTAATTCCAACTGCATCACATCGATAATTGACTATTTGGCGACTTACCTTGAACGAATGGCCATATAGGCGCTTTATTGCCACGGACAGTGTTGCTCACTCTGCTGACGAAGAAGCGGGGCTGCACAGATGATAAAGTCTGGAAAAGGGGAAAGAATAGAGCCAGCCAAAACTCCCTTTGGCCTAACGGCACCAAAGAGTGGAAGATAAATACAGGAAAAAGTGGAGCCACAACAGGTATATCATGTACTAGCATTCAGCCTGGCCTAGGAGTAGCACCGCCTGAAAGGCCCGTACCACTGATTAGCTGTCCAATTTTACTAATATGGTGGTTCCCAGATAGCCACTCCCCCCGTCACGCACGACATGCCACCCCATGTCTTCTAGGTTCTCCTGAATATAGCGGTTCAACAAGCCATGGGCTACAAGTGCTACTTTAGGCCTATCCGCGCTTGCACTGACCAGGATTTGGGCTGCCTCCTGTGCCCGTCGGCGGGCATCCGCGAAACTTTCAGCCCCCTGCCGGTCTATACCCAACACCCACTTGATGCGGGCAGCAGTGGTCCAGAATTTGATTGGCATGCGTAAGCTAGGGCTATGCTCGCCCATGGCCGTTTCAAACTCTCTAAAAACCGGTGAGACGGTCATTTGGCTATCTGCCCCAAACACATATTGTGCTGTCGCTCTGGCCCTGTTGATAGAACTGGCGAATACGGCCACCTCTTTTGGGTTCTGAATTTCAAAGAAAGGAGCATCTGGCGTCACTATGCCTACACTATCATAATCTACTGCAAACTTCCTGGCTTCCATATAAGAAAACTTACCCGTCTTTCGCAAATCAGGTTCGCCATGTCGAATGAGAGCAATTTGACGCAGGTTGCCGTTAACAGGGAACGTCAGGTCTTTTTCCTGCAGAAACGACACCTGCTGCACCACCGGCTTCCCTTTGGCAGTGACATACGAAGCGCCTACACCCATTGCTTCAAACTTAGCCGCTATAGCCTTGATGGTTTGATGTAAATCATCCTTGTCTTTTGCAGCTACAGAAGTAATGGCAAGGATGGTTAATATGCAACTCAAAGCTGCTTTCCTGATCGAATTCATTTCACATTATGTAAGAGGATGTACTAATGCTATAACTTAAAATAGTCATGGGAAGTTCATCATTATGAGCGGTCTTAGCTGCACCAAAAGTTTAAGAATAAGTTGCCTTCTTTTTAGTTGACAGTAAGGAACATGGGCTTTGATAGTTATACTACTGACAGGCAATACCAAGCTTGGGAAACCGGATGAACAATGTTTCGCATCTCTTACTCAAGACGCATGGTTGAGGAGGAGCATGAGGTTAATAACCCCAAGACCTTAGATAAAGACCTTGGGGCACAATCAACGCAATCAACACAAACATAAGACTGCCGTTCTTTAAACGGAAACAGGTGTCCCTAGTTCCCTTACTTGCAATACATTCAGGGCTTGAGGATTTTATTTGCAATGGAATCAGGGTAATTTACATTAAATAACATCGATGGTATGCTTGTTTTTCCAAAGTTCCTGCAAGGAGAATTAATTCATGAGACTGCTGGTGATCAGCTCGTTTGTTGCCCCACTTGGTCGTACTGTGCCACGCAGAATCTTCTTCTAGGGACTGCAGTGCTCAACCCTATGATCCCGCCGGTTTCGGTTTCTTGCATGTGTGTAAGCAACTTGTTGGTAGCATCTTGTTCTTTTTACTGAACACCGTGCCACTCAGGCGCCACTACAAGTGAGTTCCTTTCTCCTTATATCCACTGCTCTCAAGTTGGATGGTGGTGTGCGATATTTTAAAGTTAGAGGTGACAGTTTGGTTTATTCTGCTTAGCAATTCGTCGTAAGAGGCCTTGTTATCAGCAGCTAAGACTACATGCGCGCTCATCGCATTGACGCCAGAAGTCAAAGACCAGACATGCAGGTCGTGCACTTCTTCAATTCCTTTTATCGCTTTCATGGAGGTGCGCAATTCATCTATGTTCACGTCTGAAGGCGTTCCCTCTAACAACACCCCAACTGCCTCTTTAAGCAGTATCCAGGTTCTGGGAAGGATAAAAAGCCCTATTCCTGCTGACAAAATCGGATCGGCATAATACCAACCGGTTGTCCACATGATGATACCTGCTACGATTACTCCTACAGATGTAAGCATATCAGAAAGAACTTCAAAGTAAGCTCCCTTCATGTTCAGGCTTTCCTTAGACCCCTTCCGTAGGATAAACATACCTGTCAGATTCACTACTAAACCGACTACTGCTACCAGCAGCATGGCTTTGCTCTCTACCTCTGGTGGGTCAAGAAAGCGCTGATAAGCCTCGTAGAGGATATAAAGCGAGATGCCAATCAGAACCACCGCATTGGCAAGCGCAGCCAATATCTCAGCACGATAGTAGCCGTAGGTGCGTGCAGGGGAGGCAGGCCGCTCTGCCAGTATAATGGCGAAGAGCGCAAAAGCAAGCCCTCCCACGTCCGTTAGCATATGGCCGGCATCAGCAAGCAAGGCAAGGCTCCCTGTTAAAATGCCTCCCACCACCTCAACAATCAAATACAGCGATGTAAAGGCTAGTACCAGTTTAAGCCGGCCTTTATTTTGGCTGCTTGCAGATACAGCGTGTCCCTGTGGCATAGGCTTATCTATCAATTAGTGTCTAGCTTTTATTGTGGTGTAATTTGTACGGGACGACTATCATATTGTTAGGGATACAGCTTCGGGAAGATAGCACCACATTAAGGTTTCACACACCCCACCACAGTAGTTGACAAAAAAGTTTTGAATGCGCACAACGCAGTTCTTGTGGCTTGATATAAAGCAAGCTACAATATTATTCTCCCCGCTTTGGAGGAAAGAGCGGCGGGTTTGAGAACATCACCACTACCTTGGTAATGGTGATGTTCAAGGCCGATAGCCTGCTGTCGCAAATGGTGCCGGGCTCATAAGATTAAAGAAGTGTCAGCCCAGGAAAATGGACTTTATGAACCATCCGGACGTACATACCTGGCATTTCTGGGTAGACTAGACTCTGTCTGTTACGTAGAGGAACCAGATAGCGCACGAGACGAAGGGCACGATACACGATACAGGCACATTGCCTCCATTCTACGCTATCATGGCCCAAATCGAACCGACAGAGATTCCCTGCCCCGAATAATCTTATAGCACATAAGCTCCCTTTTATATGGTTAAAGTATAGAAGGGAACATGGATATATTATGCCTACTAAAGAGTTTTGATGCCCACTACCTACAAGTACTATCGTTCAGGCTTGTGGGTTAATCGATTTTTTCTATACCAATTGTATTTCCAATACCTGATAGCCCAAGAGAAGAACACATCAAACCTGAAGATGACCCTTTCCATCTTTGTCAGCACTCAAGCACAGAGCTGCCTGCTCAATATCTAGGAAAGGAGAAGTATAGCCACTAGAGGGACCGTCTACGTATAATATTGTCCTATTTTTGATTGTATCAATGATAGGTTTGGTTACCTCCACAGGAAGGGCAGGACAACCTTGGCTGCGACCCAAGCGGCCATTGGCCTTGATAAAGCCTTCGCTGGCATAGGCTGCTCCATGCACCACAATATACCTACCCAAGGCATTTGAATTATAATCAGCGTCTAATCCTGTCAGCTTTAGCGAGAGCCCATTCTTGCCGACATAGGTCTCTTGGGTAAGATAAAATCCTAAGCTGCTCTGGTACGAGTTAGGAACGTTAGAAAAGGTAGTTGCGAATTCTCCACCGCTGCCTTGCCCATGAGCTACCCAAGTATTGTACACCACTTTGTTTGTAGCCAAGTCAATGACCCACAGACGACGATTTTTGCTGGACTGGTTAAAATCCACAATGGTGATCAATGCCTTATTCTGTGATAAAGAGTCCGTTGACATCAGATTATGATACCCCGTAACTGCTTCTCTGAATGTTTCGAGCGAGAGCCCCATCAACTCTAAACCTGCCTCTTTATAGGAGCCCTCTACATACTGCTCAAACACAGCCTTGGGAGCGGAATCAGTGACAGAAGCACTCTTGTCAACAGGACTCTCTGATATTACAGCCGCTTTATGCAGGTTTGTTTCTGCTTTTACTGGGGGAGAGCCGCTGCCTTTGCCGCTGCCTTTGAGGACAAAGCCCATGCTGAGAGCAACAGCAAAGACAACTAGAGCGAAGCTGATGGATTTCATAAAATGTCTTCCTGTCATGTCGTTTTTCCGATAGAACACCATGACGACCCTTGATTGTTCCATTCCTAAACCAACGCTGCCAGTTAGCTTGGTCATTAATCAAGGCTGGCCAGTGGGACATAGTAGGGTCTATTATTTTGTTGCAAAGGCCATGTAGCAAGTATTAACATGGCATATCCTATATGGTATACTGAAGCAAAATAAGCTCTGAGCCTGGATCGATCCTCTTTGGAGAGCGATGCAACGGGAGCGTGACGCAAGTCCATCGGGCTGCAGAGCGCGTGTAATTCAAAGGAGACTATCACCTTCCCGTTACATGTGAACAGCCCTGCCCCCTGTGGCCGCCAAGCAAGCCTCTTTGAAAGACTCTGAGAAGGTAGGGTGTCCGTGCGTCATGCGTGCGATGTCCTCTGCAGAAGCCCTGTACTCCATGGCCACGACGGCCTCCACGTAGGTATCGGCGATACGGGGACCGATCATATGCACACCCAGTATTTCGTCTGTTTGCGCGGATGCCAGCACCTTGATAAAGCCGTCCGTATCCATGCTTATCTTGGCCCGGGCATTTGCTTTGAACGGGAAAGAACCCACCTTGTAGGCGATGCCCTGCTCCCGGAGCTGCTCTTCCGTGACGCCTACTCCGGCCACTTCCGGCGCTGTATACACGATACTGGGGATAAGGTTATAGTTAATGAGGGGTCGCTGGCCTGCTATGGTTTCTGCCACAAAAACACCTTCTTCGCTGGCCTTATGCGCCAGCATAGCGCCCTTTATAACATCTCCTATGGCATAAATGCCTGGAACAGCTGTCTGCAGTTGTTCATTCACCGGTATCATGCCCTTTCCGTCTGTCCCGATGCCAATATTCTCTAGCCCTAAATCAGTGGTATAAGGCCTGCGGCCTACCGCCATCAGGCAGTAGTCTCCTGTCAGGGAAATTTCTTCCTTAGATTCAAGCGCCTGCGCGGTCACCGTCACTTCTTCACCAGTACGTATCACCTCTGTTACCTTGTGCTGCAAAAGAAATTCTATCCCCTGCTTCCGGAGAGACCGCTGCAGTTCTTTGCCCAGTGCCAAATCCATTGCGCCAATCAGGGTGTCCATATATTCCACCACCGTTACTTTGGCCCCCAAGCGGTTGAAGACTGATCCAAGCTCCACCCCAATAACTCCCCCTCCGATCACGATCATGTGTTTAGGGATTTCTGTTAAGGATAGCGCTTCCGTAGAGCTTATGATCCGCTCCTTATCCAGCGCGACATTAGGAAGGGAACTGGGTTTTGAGCCTGTGGCTATGACGATATTAGCGGATTCTATAGTTTGTGTACCGGATTCTTGGGTGATTTTAACAGTGTTTTTATCTTTGATCGTGCCTGTCCCTTGATACACGGTCACTTTGTTCTTTTTCATTAAGAAGGAAACCCCATTGATAATCTCTTCTACCACTGCTTTCACGCGCCCGTTCATCTTAGCGATGTCCACAGCAGGATTCTCAAAAGTCACCCCGAACTTCGGGAAGTCATGCACTAGCCTATGGTAGTGCTCCGATGCCTCCAGCCACGCTTTAGACGGTATGCACCCCACATTCAGGCAGGTGCCGCCAAGGGTGCTGTATTTTTCTATAAGGGCTGTCTTGAGACCAAGCTGGGCACATCGGATGGCACATACATAACCCCCAGGGCCGGAGCCAATAATAACTGCATCATATTTTTCCATTGAAGCTATAAATAAGGAATTTAAATCTTTGTTAAATTTAAATTATTTCGAGAAAAGTCTGTGCATTGGCTTTGGGTTTAAACCAATGCAAAACATGAGGGTAAAGACATCTATAACTATTACTGCCTTTATTATTACAATAGTTATTCTTACCCTGGGTTATATTTCTTTTGGCATATGGCCTACGGTTATTTTTACCTCCGGTTTTTAAGGTTGATTTATTTTATGGCTAATTATGCCCACAAATCCAGATTTCTCATCTATAAAAATTCAATTTTTGGGTAACCTTCTGCTTATTCCTGGTCCATAGAATAGAAGAAACTTTTTTCGGGATTTTTGCCTGACTTTCGACCTTACAAGGGTTCCGGTTTCTGAAATAACTTCTGTACCTATAACTTTGCTTGTGCTTACATCTGTAGGTGCTTGGTTGTCCATTCCATTTCTCCATGGCAGGGGGTATGCCTTTGGATATTATTTAGCCTGGACCTTTTTTGCAGCTATGGGTATTACAGAACTCGCTCATTTTATTTTTCCATTCTTCACGAATGGAGGCGACAGTTATTTCCCAGGAATGGCAAGTGTCTTTGTACTTGCTCCATTCGCCTGGTGGGGAATGTATAGGTTTACCAGAAAATCAACACCTCATCCGTTAGATTCTCATAACATTTAAATTTAACCAAAAAAAGCTACACCCACATCGGCAACAACTACTTTCCACATAGTTGCCAGAATAGGTATATAAGGCGGATCAGCCTCAGGCTAAGGCACTAATTCTATACCGATCATTGCCAGCACGACCCCGGCAGCCAGGTGCAGCGCCAGGCTTAGTTTTTTTCGGATACGTTGAACATGTCCGCTAGTACTTCTCCTAATAAGCTGCCTATACGATGGCTAGTAGCTCCTATTTGGTCTTGCTAAGCAGCAAGCCGGCAGGTATTTATTTTTGATCAGCATCGCAGGGTTACTTTTTCTGATATGCCAGAAGCCGCAAGGCGTTGAAGACTACCAGCAGGGTAGACCCCTCATGAATCAGCACCGCCACGCCGATGTTAGCGAGGCCCAGAATGGTGGCGGGGATCAAAAGCGCCACTATGCCCAGGCTTACCCAAAGGTTCTGCTTGATGATGCTCCTGGACTTGCGGCTCAGCCCAATGGCAAAGGGAAGGTTCTCCAGCTTGTCGGACATCAGGGCAATGTCGGCGGTTTCCAAAGCCACATCCGACCCAGCGGCCCCCATCGCGATGCCAACCGTGCTGTTGGCCATAGCCGGGGCATCGTTTACCCCGTCCCCCACCATCGCTACTTTGCTCTCTTTTTGGCGAAGCTCTTTTATGGCGTTCACCTTCTCTTCAGGCAACAGGCTACCCCAGGCGTCAGTGAGGCCGATTTCCGCAGCCACTGCGTCCGCTACCTTCTGGTTGTCGCCGGTGAGCATGATCATCCGCTTGATACCTATCTTCCTGAGCTCCTCCAAGGTGGCCTTTGCCGCTGCACGCGGCGTGTCCATCAAGGCCAGTATACCGATATAGCGGTCATTTTCGCGCACCAGCATGGTGGTGTTTCCCGCTGCCTCCAAAGCCTGCACTCTGTCTATCAGCTCCTCTCCAGGCTTTACGGCATCCAGTTCCTCGAAGAGCTCCAGGTTGCCGATATAAATCCTGTTCCCCTCGAGGGAGGCTTTGATGCCTTTCCCCAGCACAGCCTCTAGGTCCTCCGCATTGGGAACAGGCATGCCTTTCAACCTTCCCTTTCCGTCCCTGACGATAGCCCTGGCCAGCGGATGGTTACTCAGCGCCTCCACGGCGACGGCTTTTTTCAGGAGATCATGCTCCTGTATGTCACTAACTGGAATAACGTGCGTGAGCTTAGGTTTGCCTTCTGTCAGTGTGCCGGTTTTATCGAAGGCCAGTGCGGTCAGCACACCCAGGTCTTCTAATGGGCGGCCTCCTTTAATGAGGACACCTCCGCGAGCGGCGCGCGCTACGCCGCTCAGTACGGCGCTTGGCGTGGAAATGGCCAGGGCGCAGGGACTGGCTGCCACTAACACGGCCATCGCCCTGTAAAAGCTCGCTCTGAACGGTTCGTCGACGACCAAAAAGGCAAAGTTCAGCAGCAGCACCAGCAGGAGTACGGAGGGCACGAAGTGCTTCTCAAATTTATCGGTAAAGCGCTGGGTGGGGGACTTTTGGGTTTGAGCCTCGTTCACCAGCTGTACCAGGCGTGATAAAGTGGAGTCCTTTGCTTCTTTGGTCACTTTTATTTCCAACGTGTTATTCCCGTTGATAGTCCCGGAGAACACGCGGCTTTCGGCCCTGATCTCACTATCCGGCCCAAAGTCCTGCTCCGGGTCCTCTACCGGCAGCTTATCCGCAGGCACACTCTCGCCCGTAATAGGAGCCTGGTTCACGCTGCTGCGTCCTTTGACCACCACCCCGTCCGCCGAAATCTTGCTATTAGGCTTCACCACGATCACATCGCCCAAGCGAAGAGTCTCGATGCCCACCTCTTCGGTTTTGCCATTCCGTTTGAGCAAGGCTGTTTTGGGCGCCAGCTCCGCCAGCGCTGCAATGGACTTGCGGGCTTTGTTCATAGCATAATGCTCCAGGGCGTGCCCCATGCTGAAGAGGAACAGCAGCAGCGCCCCCTCGGCCCACTCTCCCAGGATAGCGGCCCCGATAGCTGCCACCAGCATCAGGAAGTCTATCTCAAAGTTCCTTTTAAGTATCTCCTCCACCGCCTCCTTGGTGGTAAAAAAGCCTCCAAAAAAGTAGGCTCCAATGTAGAGCGAGAGGCTTACCCAATCCGCCGCACCCTCCACGAAGCTCAAGCCGAAGCCCGTACCTAACAGCACACCACAGATAATGGAAAAGATCAGCTCGGTGTTCTTGCCAAAGATGCCCCCATGCTCGTGCGTGTGGTCGCTGCCTGGCTCCATTTTCTTTTTTAACCTTTGGTGCCCTTCTGCTTCTGCCTCCGCTACACGACCTCCAGTTTGGCGTGTATAGTCTTCAGCACTAACAGAGGCGTCCAGAACATTCACGCCTTCCTTCCTTAGAGTAGAGATAATTTCTCCTTCACTGGTGCTGGACCTATCGAACTCTAGTCGCACCATGCCTGTGGGGGCAACGGAAGCCTGAATCACCCCCTCTGACTGTTGTAAAGCCTGCTCTAGGTGGCGGGCATGGCGAGCATGGCGAATACCGTCTACTGCCAGGAGCCTATGCCCAATTTTTTCAGCCAGTGAAGCTCCAGTTTGCCTGGCCAGCGCCTCGATGCGGGCCATGGAAATCTCTTCCGGATTATAGTGAAAGCAAAGCTGCGGCACGCCATCCTCCTGCCCGTTGGAGACATGCACGCTTTCTATGCCTTCCCGGCCCTGCAGCCGGTCCATTAGCTCACGTACACAGCGGTCTTTTTCATCCGGCACTTGGGGTAAAAGGAGGGGGATTTCTATTTTGAGCTTCTCCATTGATCTTCGATGTTGTTGTATAGCCTAGATTAATACCTTCTTGCAGGTTACGTGCCTACTGGCAACTAGGTAGCACTCCAGGGTAGTAAAGAGCGCTCGCTCTCTTCAAACCAATATGCGTGGCGCTTGAGTGTCCTTAAAGCCAAGTCCAGCACAGCCAGCCAGCCTCTTCGCTTAAACAGGAAGTTACCAGTAGCTTCCAATGAAAATACATGAGCCACACCACAAAGATGACTATTATGCTTATTTAAACTTCATTCGCTGGATCCGTACTGCGTTCAGTATGGCCAGGAAAGCGACGCCCACGTCGGCAAACACGGCCTCCCATAGACTGGCCAGGCCGCCAGCCCCCAAGATCAGCACGATGGCTTTCACCACGAAGGCCAGCGTGATGTTCTGCCACACGACCTGCTTGGTCTTCTTGCCAATGTCGATGGCCGTAGCGATCTTGGAAGGGTGGTCTGTCTGGATCACCACGTCCGCCGTCTCAATGGCTGCGTCCGAGCCAAGCCCCCCCATAGCCATGCCCACATCGGCCAGTGTGATCACCGGCGCATCGTTGATTCCGTCGCCCACGAAGGCAACTGTCCTGCCCTCTGCTTTCAGCTTCTCCACTTCGCTTACTTTATCCTGCGGCAGTAGGCCTCCATATGCCTCATCCAGTTGCAGCTCACCAGCAACCTTCTGCACGATGCTCTCCTTGTCACCGGAAAGCATCACCAGCTTATTCACCCCCAGCTCACGCATTCTCCTCACAGCCAAGGGAGCGTCCTCTTTAACTTTATCAGCAATGGTGATGTAACCTGCATAGGTTCCGTCTACGGCCACCAACACGATCGTTTCCACTATCTCCTTCACGCTGGAATCATAGACAATACTGTACTTATCCAGCAATCGGGTATTTCCCACCAGCAGCTGCCTGCCCTCCACTTGGCCCTTCAGTCCATGACCGGAAATCTCCTCCACGTTTCTCACCGAGAGGCTCTGGTAGGTCAGCCCCACTTCTGAAACAATAGCCTGGGCGATCGGGTGCGTGGATTTACTCTCCAGTCCGGCTACAGCCTCCAGGAACCAGGCCTTATCATCCAGTAATGTCTCTACTCGCTGTACCTTAAATACCCCCTCGGTCAGCGTGCCGGTCTTGTCCATCACTACCGTGTCTACCTGCGTCATTAGGTCCAGGAAATTAGCCCCCTTAAACAGGATGCCGTTACGTGAGGCGGCTCCGATGCCCCCGAAGTAGCCGAGCGGGATGGATATCACCAGCGCGCAGGGGCAGGAGATGACCAAGAAGACCAACGCCCGGTAGAGCCACTGATTAAAATCATAAGCCTCCACGAAGAAGTAGGGGATGAAAGTGAGGCCAAGGGCGAGGAAGAAGACAACAGGCGTGTACACTTTGGCCAGACGGGTGATAAGCTGCTGCGTTTTGGCCTTGCGGCTACCGGCCTCCTCCACCAGCTGCAATATTTTGGAAAGGGCACTGTTTTCATAAGCAGAAGTTACCTTCAGCTCGATTACCCGGTCCAGGTTAATCATCCCGGCCAGCACCGTCTCGCCCTGCTTTTTAGTATCTGGTTTAGACTCGCCTGTCAGGGCGGCGGTGTTGAAGGAGGATCGTTCAGAGAGCAGCTCCCCGTCCAAAGCCACCTTTTCGCCGGCCTTCACCTGTACTACATCCCCCACTTGCACCTCTTTCGCCTTCACCGTCAATACCCCATTAGCGGTCACGAGCCCAACCTCATCCGGCCTGTTGTCGATGAGTGCCTTGATAGAACGCCTGGAGCGCAGCACAGCTGCTTCCTGGAAGTGCTCACCTATGACATAGAAAAGCATCACAGCAACTCCTTCTGCATATTCGCCAATATAGAAGGCACCCAACGTAGCCATGCTCATCAGGAAAAACTCATTGAAGAAGCTGGAACGCAGGCTTTTGATGGCATGCCACACCACCCGCCAGCCCACCAGCACATAGGCTATACTGTAAACTGCAAAACGAAGGTAACCTGTAAACCAAGGGGTGTCCAGGTAGTCAAGCAAAATGCCTCCCAGTAGCAGGACAAGGCTGATGGCCGTGGGGATGTAGGAAGCCTTTGCCTCTTCTTCTGCCTCCTCATGCTCCTGAGCCCCCTTAACTTTTGTTCTTCCATCTGTAGAGCAGCATTCTGCCCCCACATTCGGCCCTGGTGCTTCCGCTGTCCTCGGGGAAGTGATCTCCAGGGGCTTGAAACCCGTCTCTATCGCTTTATTCTTGCTGTCTTCACTGTTCATAATTCTTCTGTTTAAGATGCTGCCTTTTGCGTGACCCTGTACTTTCAGAGGCCTTCCTAGCTCATTCTTTCAATATACTCCAGGGCCTCTGTTACCTCTAGTTCCCGGGTGCTTACGCCCTCCCGGATATAAAAATGCGAGCGCTCACCCACGTGCACGTAGACAGGGAAGGAAGCACGTTTTACCTGTATACGACAAATGTCTTTTCCCTCAACTACCTGGAAGCTTACCTTTAACAGTGCGCAGCAGCTAGGTTCCAACACGCTTTCTACCACCTGCAGGAGGTGCTGACGAAAATTCTCGCGGCCTGAGTTTCCCAAAACCTTATAGTCTTCTTCCATTCCCCTACAGCTGCCGTCCTTGTCCACGCCAATAAAAAGAAAGCCCCCTTGCGTGTTCATCAAGCCTGCCATTGTACTAGCTACAGCCAGCGCCGGACCAGATGAGAACTTTGATTGCCCAGGAGCTCCCAGCATTCTTGGCAGTAGGGCAACAACCTGAGTCTCTCCCACTTTAATGAGGCCCATGATTTGCCTTACGACCTGAAACTCCCTTATTGCCTGAAGCTTTTTATTACCGGTTGCTACTCTCAGGAGGAAGATTGCTAATAAGAGCCCAAGCAGCAGCCAGAGGATGTATTGCTCTGAATCTTGAAAGGAGAAGTTGCCCTGAATTATCAGGACAACTTCTCCCAGCCAAGACTTCTGCTTATGTGGCGCCTCGATGTTGCCCACAGAAAGCATCAGTGGGTATAGGGATACCATAGCAACTGCTATCCATGCCACTATCCATAGTATTTTTGACTTTACACTCATTCTTCCACATACTACACGGTGAAGAAGCACGCTCTACAAGCTCATTCGGTTACCTGCGCGGGACATAAACGACTTATTCACTACCTTGGAAGAAGCTCTTGCGGCTAACTCTTCCACCATGTTCTCTTCCTGAAGAAAGTGAAAACGGCACGGATACTGAGCGCTTAGCCCCTTTGATTGCCTGCAATAGGTTTCTCTGCAGGCAGAGAAACCTATTGCAGGTCCAGGTTTAATGATGTCCGCCCTCGTCCTCTGAATTGCGCATCTTCGAGAGCAGTGAATAGGCTCCTTTGGTGACGAAATTTGCTGAGGCCGTATCTACACCGGCAGGAAGCGCCACCTGCACGTAACCGCTCTCTGCCACGCCTTTTTCTATCGGTACCATCCTGAAGCGCTTCATGACTGCCTCACCTTCTTTCTCCTCTCCTGTGAAGAGGAAGATGTAGTCATTCCCCGCATCCTGGACCACAGCCGTTTCCGGTAAGGCTAATACCTGCTGTCCGTTAAGCTCGACATTGGCCTTCACAAACATCCCCGGAGTCAGCTCTTTGTCCTGCTCTTTCATCTGAGCCAGTACCTGAATCGTTCGCTCCTGGCTTATCTCTTTGCCAATAAGGTGAATCGTGGCCACACGCTGCGCCGCCTGCTCATTTGGCAAGGCGTACCAGACAGGCTGCCCAACTTTTAAGGCAGCTACATCTTTTTCAAATACAGTAAGCTCCACAAACATTTTATCTGTATCCGCTATCCGGAACAGCACATCCGTGGGGGCGACATACTGGCCGACACTTGCGTTTATGAATGTGACATACCCATCAATGGGGGCATATATGGGAAGTATACGGCTAATACCGCCCGCTCTTAGGGAGCTTGGATTGACTCCGATAATCCTTAGCTTTTCCTCCAATCCCTGCACACGTGCCTGCAGGCTTCTGTATTCGGCTGTTGTCTGCTGGAAGGTCTTGGCGGCCGTTACTTGTTCTTCCGCCAGTTCCTTCTGCCTTTGGTATTCCTGCTCCATAAAGCCTAACCTACTTTTTGCCTCCAGGTAATCCTGTTGCAGGGTCACAAAATCAGGGTTCTCGATCCTGGCGATCAGCTGCCCTTTCTTCACGCGCTCCCCTTCCAGCAGACTGGTACCCTTGACGAATCCCCCCATAGGGGCGCTCACCGAGGCCGTGCTCTGAGGTGGTACTTCCAATTGCCCCGTCACAACGAGGCCTTTGCTGAGGTTGCGCATTTCCGGCTTGCCCAGCGCAATGCCTGCCACCCGGTACTGCTCCGCGGTCAGTTCCGCTACGTTGGGGTTTTCCTCTTCACCGTGGCCAGCTTCCTGCTCCTGTTCTGCTTCATGGGTAGGGGCAGTTTCCTCATTGCACGAGGAGAAAAACAGTAAGCCTGCGATAAAAAATAGATTTATGTTCAGAATCCTTTTCATGTGGGACAAATTCAGCTTTAAAGTTTTTATTATTGGTTTTCTATCAGGAAGTTCAGCTCGATGACTGCCCTGTCGTACTGGTAGAGGGTATCCAGGTAATTGGTCCTGATGGCCAATGCCCTGTTCAGGCTAAGGATGTAGTCCTGGTAGTTAATTTCCCCTGCGCGATAAGCCCGGGTAGCCTGGTTGATGATTAGCTCTGCCTGTGGCAGGGCTGTCTGCTCATAATAGTCCAGGCTACCCTGCAGCTTCAGCGCCTGCTGAAGTGCACCCTCTACGTCTGCCCGCAGCTCGTTTTGTGTATCCTGTAGGTTCATTTGAGCTGCGTCTGCCTGTATCCTAGCCGCCTCTATACGACTCCTCTGTGGCTTTGCCCACAGTGGGATGGCCACGCCGAAGGACACCTCCTGGGGCGCCTCGAACTCCTCTCCCCCCCTTTTTCCATGATTCCCGGCAATGGTTCGGTTCGTATAGCCCAGCTGTAGGTCCGGCAGTAGCCTGGACCGCTCCAATTTGGTTTCCGCCTGCCGCACCTCGACCTGTTGGCGGGCCAGTCGGAGCCGCGGATTCCGCTCCAGCATTTCCTCGGTTATGCCTGGCAGGGGCAAGCGGCTGAGTACCGTGTCTGCCGTGGCTACCAGCGTGTCGGTTGCCAGCAAGGCCTGCAGGCGCTCCTGGAACACGGCCCTGTCGGCCTCCGCCTGAAAGACGCTGTTGCGCACTTCCGACAGCTGCGTCTCGGCCGTCACCTGCTCCAGCAGGTGAGTCTCACCGGTCCGGAGCCTGACCTGGGCGGCCCGGAGGAAAGCTGTGTACAGGCTATCCTGATAGGTGAGCAAGCTGAGTCGGGAGCGTGCATAGACTATTCCGTAGTAGTTGAGCCTCACGTCGCGGACGACTTCCCGCTGGCGCTGGGTCAGGCCGATCCTGCTTGCCTGGGTGAGTTCCCCGGCAAGCTTTGCCTGTCTGGCATAAAGAGTCGGAAAGGCAAACGTCTGCAACACAGAAACCTCAGTGTCATACTCTCCAGACTGTAGCTTACCGGTGGAGTACTGCAGCTGCGTCTTATTGATGTCCCAGGCTGCCCCTTTGAGCGACTGGCTCCTCTTGACGCCAAGCCTGGCGGCCTCTACGGAGGGGTTTCGGTTAATTGCCTTGGCAACGGCCTCATCGAGCGTGTACACTTCTACCGGATGCTGCTGCTGGGCCTGTGCCGGCTGCGCCCTGCCCATAAGCAGGGCAACCGTGGCCAAAACCGTCACTATCGCGGTTGCCGGAAATCCACTGTCACTTGCTTTGCGTTGCTTTCTGCTGGAGAGATACCCTTCGATGAGAATATAAAGCACGGGCAGCACCACCAGCGTCAGCATGGTGGAGGTGATAAGCCCTCCGATCACTACCGTGGCCAGTGGTTTTTGCACCTCAGCCCCTGCCGTGTTGGAGAGCGCCATCGGCAAAAAGCCAAGGGAGGCCACCGCAGCCGTCATCAGCACGGGGCGAAGACGTGTGGAGGTGCCGTTGAGCACCACATCCCGCAGGCTCAGGCTATTGTGCTCCTTGCGCTGTCGGTTGAATTCAGCGATGAGCACAATACCGTTTAACACTGCCACCCCGAACAAGGCAATGAAACCCACACCGGCCGATATGCTGAAGGGCATATCCCTCAGCCACAGGGCCAGTACGCCCCCGATGGCCGACAGCGGTATGGCAGTGAAGATGAGCAGCGAGTGGCGCACGGAGCCGAAGGTGAAATACAACAGTAGGAATATCAGCGCCAAGGCAGCCGGAACAGCCACCGAGAGCCGCTTGTTGGCTTCCTGCAGGTTCTCAAACTGCCCCCCATACGTGACAAAGTAGCCCGTGGGAAGCTGCACCTGCCGGTCTATTTTCTGCTGCACCTCCTCCACCACGCTGGCGACATCCCGCCCCCGGACGTTAAACCCCACGATGATGCGGCGCTTGGCGTCCTCGCGCTGTATCTGGTTTGGCCCTTGCCGAAACACAATGTCTGCCACTTGCTCTAGGGGCACCTGTACCCCATTCGGTGTAGTGACAAAGAGCTGCCGCACATCGGCTATGTCCTGTCTGTTCTCGTGCGTGAGCCGCACGACCAGGTCGAAGCGGCGGTCTCCCTCGTAGACCATCCCGGCGCTTTGGCCGGCAAAGGCCGCGTTGATGGCTTGGTTCACCGTCTCCACGTCCAAGCCGAACCTGGCTATCTGATCCCGTTTGATGTCCACCACGATCTGCGGCAGGCCGGACACCTGCTCCAGGTACAGGTCCTCGGCCCCCTGCACGGTGGACACGATGCTGCCAACCTCTTGGGACAGCCGGGTCAGCTCCTGCAGGTCCTCTCCAAAGATCTTGATGCCCACGTCCTGGCGCACCCCGGAGATCAGCTCGTTGGAGCGCAGCTGGATTGGCTGTGAAACGCCAAAGGTAACTCCCGGTATGGCCTCCAGCGCCTCTGTCATTTTGTTGGCCAGCTCCTCCCGTGTCTCCGCACTGGTCCACTCCTCCTTGTCTTTTAAGGTAATGGTCACGTCGGCGGACTCCATCGGCATGGGGTCTGTCGGTATCTCTGCCGCGCCGATTTTGCTGATCACATCTTTAACCTCAGGAAACTGCTCTTTCAGGATACGGGAAGCCAAGGTTACTTTTTCAATCGTCTCAGACAAAGAGCTCCCGGTCAGCAGCCTTGTCTCCAGCGCAAAATCGCCCTCCTCCAGGGTGGGGATAAACTCGCTGCCCATGCGGGAGAAAAGCACCAGGCTCAGGGCAAACAAACCTACGGCTATGGCCAAAACAAGTGCCTTGAAGCGAAGCGCTCCATGGATGATCGGAGTATAGAGCCGCTGGAAGAAATCCATCATGCGGTCGGAGATGGTGCGCTTGTGTGTAATGTTCTTGTTCAGCAGCAGTGCCGACATCATGGGCACGTAGGTGAGCGAGAGGATGAAGGCCCCGAGTATGGCAAAGGAAACAGTCAGCGCCATGGGCCTAAACATCTTGCCCTCTATACCAACCAGCGCGAGTATCGGCAGGTACACGATCAAAATGATGATCTCGCCAAAAGCAGCGGCGGAGCGGATTTTCCGCGCCGATTCGTACACCTCCTCATCCATTTGCGCCTGCGTCAGCCTGCCTTTGCTGCGCAGCCCCAGGTGGTGCATGGTCGCCTCCACGATGATGACGGCCCCGTCGACGATAAGGCCAAAGTCGATGGCTCCCAGGCTCATCAGGTTACCTGTCACGCCGAACAGGTTCATCAGGATGATGGCAAAGAGCATGGCCAGCGGAATGACAGAGGCTACCACCAACCCTGCGCGGAAGTTTCCCAGGAAGAGCACCAGCACGAAAATTACGATCAATGCCCCTTCAATCAGGTTTTTCTCCACTGTGCCGATGGCGCGCCCGATCAGCTCGCTCCGGTCGAGAAACGCCTGGATCTCCACGCCCTCGGGCAGTGACTTCCTTATCTGTTCGAGCCGCTCTTTGACCCGGTCCACCACCTGGTTGGTGTTCTCGCCCTTGAGCAGCATCACAATACCGCCCACGGCCTCCCCTGTGGCGTCCGTAAGGGCACCGTAGCGGTTGGCACTGCCGAAGCGTACCTGGGCAATGTCAGAGATTAGCACAGGAGTTCCATTGGCAGTGTTAGTGACCACGACCTTCTTGACCTCATCCAGGCTGCTGATAAGCCCCTCGCTGCGGATAAAGTAGGCGTTGGGTTTTTTGTCGATGTAAGCCCCACCCGTGTTCTGGTTGTTGCGCTCCATCGCAGCCAACACGTCACTGATGCTCAGGTTATAGCTGCGGAGCCTGGCAGGGTCGATGGCCACTTCATACTGCTTCACAAAGCCCCCGAAGCTGTTAACCTCCGCCACGCCGGGCGTTCCGAGAAGCTGCCGTCTGATGATCCAGTCCTGGATGGTACGCAGCTCCATCGCGTCATACTGCTTCTCATAACCAGGCTTGGGATGCACGACGTACTGGTAGATCTCGCCCAAGCCTGTGGAAATGGGGGCCATCTCCGGGCTGCCTATGGCTGGGGGTATGATGTTTTTGGCCTCCACGAGCCGCTCGCTCACCTGCTGGCGGGCCCAGTAAATGTCCACATTGTCTTCAAACACAATGGTCACCACCGAGAGGCCGAAGCGGGAAATGGAGCGCACCTCCTCAATATCGGCGATGGTGGACATGGTCTGCTCCACCGGGAAGCTGATGAGGCGCTCTACTTCTTGGGCTGCCAGGGAGGGGCTGGTGGTAATCACCTGCACTTGGTTGTTGGTGATGTCGGGTACGGCATCGATGGGCAGCTGCGTGACGGAATAGCTGCCCCAGACAACAAGCGCAAGGGTGAAGATACCGATGATGAACTTGTTGTAAATGGAGAAATGTATAATGCGGTCAAGCATAATTAAAGTTTTTAAATCAAAATTCTGTTAGGTTATTTTAAATGAACAGAGAAGAAATGGTAAGCCTTGGCGATGACGGCTAAAGCGCCCAGGAGGGTGGCAGCAATCAGGACGGCCATTTTTAGCCGCCTCTGCCACTTAGGTTGCCGCCCCCGCCAGTTGTGTTGCCTATTTCTCTGCCCTGGTTTCCTTCTCTTATTGGCTTTTTTCTTGCTTACTTTTTTCAATTCCGATTGGCAAAATGTTTTAGAATGCTCTCGTCGGGTTACTGCGTTCTGAATTCGAAGGAATAAACAGGAACAGAAGGACACGTACATACCAGTGCCGGTTATGTACAGGTCTGTTCACAAAAAAGAAAGGGAAACGGGTTAGGCTACCTTCGGCGGTTGCCAGATGGAATAGGAAAGGAAGGGGATAAAACTACTCTTGTACAGATCCACCTTCTGAATTGCCTGCTGTGGGGAGGTGTGCTCGATTACGGCTGTGCTTTGTGCCTGAAAATGGGTATGGCAGCAATGGCAGGAGCAAAATGGGGAGCATCCATCCGCAATATTATCCTGATGGTCCTGATGTGTGCCAGCCATAGCCACTGCCTGCCGTTCACTCGAAACCGCACTTGCCCTGTCCATGCATGGTTTCAGGGAAAGCGTGAGCAATAGCAGAATCAATATGGAGAGTATAAACCTCATTCAGTGCAAAGGTAAGAGAAAAAATAATGCAATGGCATTGCGGATGTTGAAATTATTCCTATAATGATCCCTTGAAAGGGCCAATATAATGTTACGTTAGTTTACGCCTTTAAGATGGTACTTGCTAAAAGATTAAGAGTTAGCTGGTGCTAATCTATAGCTCGAGCGTTCTACGCTGCAAATTCTGCTGGTTTACACTATCCAATGATAAAAATAGTGATAAACAACCTAGCAGCAGCTTCTGCTTTGCTGAATAGGCGGGCAAGGGACTGTGCCGTAGGAGCAGTACACGCAGCAGTCCCCTGGCCTCGGTTTCAGAAGCTTCTTGCACTTTTCACACGCATAAAAGTACTGGCAGGCATCTGTGGGCATCTGCTCTTCCTTTCGATGCCCGCACTCCGGACAGGTGATAACTGAGCTTAGACTAGTCTCTCCCATGCTTACTTCTTCTTAGCTACCTCCACTGTATAGCCCGTCTTTTTAGCCGCCTGTAGGATATCCAAGGGCTTCACCCTTGTGCTGTCGTAGGAGATGGTGGCGCTTCCAGCCTTGTACGAGGTGCTCACATGAAAGACTCCCGGCACCTCGCCTATCACCTGGCTCACCTGCGCCTCACAGCCCGCACAGGTCATTCCCTCCACTTTCAGTTCCATTGTCTGCTTAATGTCGCCCTCGGCACCGTTGGCTATCGGATTTGTTTGCCCATAGAAAGCACCTGCATAATTTGGGAAGGTAAGCAGAAGCAACGCAAGGCAACTCACCAATAGCAACACCCTGTTCGACTTCCAGAATGAGAACTTATCATTTTGCTCACAGTCGCAGCTAGAGGCTGACCTGCCCGGTTTCAGACGTTGATACCACGCCAAGCCCAGGACTGCGATGGTAATGCCTATCAGATACGGCCTGAGTGGTTCAACCCAGTCAAAAGAAGAAGCAACCCCTGTGGCACCTACCATTACGGCCAGCAGCGGTGTGATGCAGCAAAGAGAGGCCGTAAATGCAGCCACTATGCTGCTACCCGCAAGCTTAGATGAAGTATTTCTCATTTCACTTAGTTTGTTTTTATTTCTATTTCCCTGATGATTAGCTCCAACAGGGGCTTTATTACTTCCTGGCGCTCCTGCTTTAGGGAATAGAACACGGTCTGCCCTACCTTCTTACTTTGGATGATGTTAGCATCCTTGAGCTTGCGCAGGTGCTGCGAGACAGCGGGCATGGTCATTTGCAGCACGTCGCTTAGATCACAGACGCACAGCGATTCCTCCTGCTCCAACAGGTATAGTAGCTTAAGCCTTGTCTCACTCCCTGCCAGGCTAAAGACCTGGCTCAGGGTCTGTATCATACCGGCTGCAGTCTCCAGCCGATCAGAGCATAGTTGCAGTCTTTCTTTATTGGTGTAAACCCGAATACATAACTTCTCTTCTTCCATAGCAATTTCTGTCAAGCAAATTTAATAAATGATAAGTATTTAAGCAAGTACTTAAATACTTGCAAATGTTACTCAATGGTACAACCGATGGTATCAGTATTGCCACTATTTTCAGCACTAGAGGATTTAACACAACTTCATAAATTTTATGTTCTACTCCCTCATCAACTGAGGCTTATGAGACAAGTAGGAAAACTGACCATTGAAGATGTCCTGAATTATGAAACAGGAGAGCAAGTGAGCGCATATATTTTTTTTAAAAAGCCTTTAGATGAAATCACAGAGCACCGCTCAGAGTTACAGAAAGCTATTCAAGGTTACCGGGAGCCGCTGTACGTCTGCTATTACTGCAAGCAGCTGATCAGGATCAGGGGTGGGAATTTTAACAGCGGAAAAAGTAAAAAGGACAGCTTCCACTTCGCTCATCTAAAAGATAGCGCAGCCTGCCATATAAAAACCAACCATGTATACACACGGGAGGAGGTTGACCGCATCAAATACAATGGTGCCAAAGAGAGCGCACTGCACATTCACCTCAAGGAACAGATCGCTGCTTACCTGAACAAAAACAGGTTGTTTAAAAAGGGGGTATCCTCTGTTGAGATAGAAAAGGTTGTTAAAAGCAAGCTCATTGAAAAGGAGTGGCGTAAGCCTGACATCAATGCCTCTTTCCAGGATAAGCGCGTGGCTATTGAGTTGCAGCTTTCCACCACCTGGCTGAGTGTGATTACCGGCAGGCAGCATTTCTATCAGGAAGAGGGCAGCTATATACCCTGGGTGTTTCATAAGTTCAGCCTGGATGATGATGTCAGAAAGCTAACCTATAATGATGTGATCTTTACCAATCACCATAATGCTTATGTTTTCGACGAGGAATGTAGCAGGAAATCAGATCTTGAGAACGATCTGGTGCTGAAGTGCTACTACAAGAAGTATTACCGGCAGGGGCTTGAGATAATGGATACCTGGGAAATGACTTATGTTACCCTTTCCGACCTGACCTTTGATACCGTAAGCTATAAAGTCTACTTTCACGATGCGAAGAAGGAGAAGAGAGAAGTGGAACTCGCCGTTGCCCGGGAAAGAAACAGAAGAGCCCTCCTTGAAAGGGAACAAGAAAATGAAGCCGAAAAACGCAGGGCCGCACAGGCCAGAATCCTGGAGCAAAGAAAGGCTGAAGAGAAAAGAAGAATAGCTGCTCATACCGAGTTAAAAGAAAACCTGTCAAAATTAACCCAGCAGCTTCACGGGCTCCAACAGGAGAAAGATAGTGCGGAGAGGAAAGCACAACGATTACAGGAAAGAGTAGAGAACAGGATGCAAATCCTAACAAATCTTATAGCTTTTGCTGATAAAACTTATGACCTCATAACTGGTAAAAGCCGCTCAAACCCTTTCCACAGGAACTTCGAATACGGCCATTATGAAATGGTGAACACACTGCGTGCAGAGTTCCTGGAGACTGGCAAAGAGTTAGAGGCAAGCTTTGCGCGGGCATTCGTAGAGAAAGGTTACTGGCTGAAGAAGCAGGCCGACCTTCCTACACTGGGGCAAATAACAATAGCGGGAGTAAGTTACCAAATTCTACCTGAGGTAGATCAATACTTCCAGCTGATAAGACCTCATTATGCTCGAGTGAAATATATACCGAAGTCAGCTGTGGGAACGCTTTTCGAGGGGGCTGAGCTTCGGTCTGTGCTTTCTGAAACTAACCTATTGGAGGTCTTTACCAAGAGCAGCTTATTTCTCTTGGTTGAACATGGTCAGGATGTATTGACCTTTTCTGATAAAGTAGAGGCTTGCCAGAGATCTATTTCGCGCATTGACGAGATGCAAGTAGAGTTAAAGATTCAATTGCAAGATAGGATAAAGCAAACTTTTGAAGCGGAGATAGCTGACTCTAAACTCGAAAAATCGAATATTGAAATCAGTAGTGAAGCATTAGATGGTGAGATAAGCGTTTTGCAAGCAGAGGTGGTAAGCTTGAAAAGCGTCCTGGATGATTTAAGAGGCTCCTTTTAAAGCACTTTCTTTTATTTTGTCAAGTTTAATAACAAAAAAACTTGACATGTAATAGCTAAGCTACTACCTTTATAGAACCATTAGGCTAAACCAGTGCACAACTTAGAAAGGAAGTGATGAGCATTATGCAGAAAGTCCGGGAAAGAATCGAGCAGGCACAGCCCGGGCAGCTGCTGACTTACGCCGATTTTCAGGTAAGCGACAGCCAGCTGGAGGCCCTGGCAGCGGCACTCAGCCGCCTGACCAGGCAGGGGGTGATCAACCGGCTGGCGAAAGGCCGTTACTACAAGCCAAAGGAAACTGTTTTCGGGAAAGTGAGACCATCCGAAAAAGAGATCATCAAGAGTCTTAGCACCTCCAAAGGCAAAGTCAAAGGTTACGAGAGCGGTTTGGGGCTTTACAACCAGCTGGGTCTGACCACGCAGGTCCCCCGGGAGGTGACGCTGGTGACCCGCAAGCAGCGGCGGGTGGCCAGCGTCGGGAAGACCAAGATCCGTTATGTCCAAAGCCCCACCAGCTTCAAGGAGTCCGACATAGACAAGCTTCAAATCCTGGACGCCCTGCGCGGTTACAAGAAGATTCCGGACCGTAACAACAAAAAGACCATCCTCATTTTACTGGAGTACATCAGGAAGCTGACTGAGCGTGACACATCACGTCTTATAGAGCTGGCGCTGGACTACAACCCAGCTACCCGTGCCCTGCTGGGAGCCCTGCTGGAGCAGCTGGGATATGCTAAGGAGGCAGACAGGCTAAAGCAGTCACTCAACCCGCTGACTAAATACAAACTGGGCATTAGCGAGAGCATTTTGCCCAACAGAAAAGACTGGAATATTATATGAACCTGCACCAAAACCCGGAGGTATTCCGGGATGCCATTACGGCCACGGCAGAGGCCTTGCAGATCAGGGATGTGTATGTGGAGAAAGACTACTGGGTGACGCTGGTGCTTTACCGCCTGGCCCACTCCCCCTACGTGGAGCAAGCCATCTTCAAGGGCGGCACCTCCCTATCCAAAGCCTACAACCTGATCGAGCGTTTTTCCGAGGACATCGACCTGGCCATCAACGCCGACGAGGGCATGACAAACAACCAGGTCATGCAGCTGATCCGCAAAATCTCAAAAGAGATCACAAAGGACATGGTTGAAGTAGATGACCCGCACCGGACCAGCAAAGGCTCCCGCTTCCGCAAAACACTGCACGACTACGGAGCCTCCGTGCAGGGAGACTACGGACAAGCAACTGACAAGATTCTGGTCGAGATCAACTCCTTTGCCAGCCCTAATCCACACCAGCTGATGCCGATCAAGACCTATATCAGCCAGTTTATGGCTCAACGTGGTTTGCTGGAAATGATCCGCCAGTACGAGCTAGAGCCTTTTGAGGTAAATGTGGTGAGCCTAGAGCGCACCTTCACAGAGAAAGTACTGGCCCTAGTGCGGGCTTCTTATGCCGAAAACCCAGTAGATGAATTAGGTAGCAAGATCCGCCATGTATATGACCTGCACGCCATGCTGAAAGCACCTGCAGTGACCGCCTTTCTGCACAGCGAGGACTTCTTCGAGATGATCCAAGCTGTACAGGCCGATGATGCCCGCAACAGCGAGTTCCAGGGGGACTGGGCTCAGCAGCCATTGGATGCGTGCCTGCTGTTTGCAGATGTGAGAGGAGCCTGGAGTTCTTTAGAGACGGCCTACCAGCAGGAATTCCGATCCCTCGTGTATGGCACGCTGCCTGCCCCGGAGGAGGTAATTGCCGTCTTGGGAACGGTCGGTGCCCGCCTCCAGGTATTTGGAGGCAGGAAGAGTTAAGTCAGATAGGTAGCATTGACTTAGTGTAATTAGTCCCACAAGCTGTGGGATTAACTGCTCCTCAAACTATAGAATTAAATAATAAGAAATCGCCCAGGCCGTGCACAGCCTCCTTTCCTGGTAATACTCCGCTATATCTCATTGGCTATTGGTTGGCTTTCGAAGGTAAGGAAGTGTTTTCCTCCTGTATAAGCGTAGGCTTTCTTATCAGTCTGCTTCCCTCCTTTATATCCTATGATTTCCAATTCTATGGCGGCCGGCGGAGTCTTCACAGTTGAGAAACCATAGGTCTGGGTATGACACTATCAAGTTGATTGTATTTAAAAAATAATATATAACAATAAAAATTTTTAAATTCATTCTCAATATCTTTAGAAGAGCATATACAACTCATGCATATAGCTCAGATAGAAGGAATAGGCATTTTAGTAAGTAGTAGCCAATTAATAATACACATCACAGCATAGTGTTTTTCATGAATGAGGGCTAAAGAACTTATCTTAAAACAAACTTATAATAAAGGGATATTGAGAATGTATGAAAATATTTAAAATTGAAATAGATAATTACCGATTATTAAAATGCTTTTCCATTGACTTGGAAAAGGACCTTTCACTAGTTATCGGCAAAAACAATACTGGTAAAACATCTATTCTTTCTGTTCTTGATAAGTTTTTATGTAAACCTGATAAAAACAGATTCACTGTTGACGATTTTAATATTGATTTCAAGAATGAGCTCAAAACTATAATTAATGCAGAAGAGGCTTTAACTGAAGAAGGCTATACACGCTTAGGAATAAGGCTCAAGCTTTTTATCGAATATACAGAAGTAGATAACCTGTCCAATATCAGCCAATTAATGATGGACCTAGATCCAGACAATAATGTTATCGTTCTCGGTTTTGAATATACAATGGACTTTGCTGGGTATTCACAGTTGAGAAAGGAGTACCGCGAGTATGAAGCTAAACAAAACAAAAAGAAGGAGGAAAAGCAGCAACAAAACCAGAACTACAAGATCAGCACTTTACTGGACTTCTTAAAATTGAATCACACAGATTATTTTAAGATAAGTAAACACTCATTGGGGTATGATTCGGCTACAAAAAAGGCAAATGAGAGCATTTATATAGATTTGAATTCTGAAAAAATAAGTATTGCCGATATAATTAACTTCAAATACATCAGCGCCAAGAGAGATGTCACTAATAAAGATATTGATAAGACACTTTCAGGCCAAACATCACGAATATATAGGCGCACCGAGGCTAGTGATGAGCAGAACATAGCCGTTGAAGATTTCAAAGACAAACTAAGTGAAACGGATACTCATCTAAGTGGGATTTACAAGTCTCTTTTTAATAATATAGTAAAGAAAGTTAGGGATTTCGGCGGTGTAAAAATCAATGAATCAGAGATTGAAATTATCTCTACTCTTCAACACCGGGAACTACTTGAAGGGAACACTACTGTAGTTTACAAACATGATGCGGACAATCATCTACCTGAACACTACAATGGTTTGGGCTACATGAACCTCATCAGTATGATCTTTGAAATAGAGATTCTTGTACATGAGTTTGAACGGGAAAAAGAGAAAAGGCCTGCAGACATAAATTTGTTATTTATAGAAGAACCGGAGGCACATACCCATCCTCAGATGCAATATGTTTTCATTAAGAACATAAAAAGACTGTTAGGTGAAGGCATTAAGCGGAAAGATGGAGAGCATAGGGACTTGCAATATATCATAAGCACTCATTCGGCTTGCATTGTTGCAGACAGTGATTTTGACGATATCAAGTATTTGAAAAAGGAGAATGAATGCGGGGTAATTGCTAAGAACTTGAAAGACTTGAAACAGGATTATGATGACACAACTACTCAATATCAATTTCTGAAACAGTACCTAACTATCAGCCGGGCAGAAATATTCTTTGCTGACAAGGCAGTATTAATTGAAGGAGATACAGAACGCATACTTGTTCCAACACTTATGCGAAAGGTGGACATTGAAGAAGAAAAGAAGTATGCAGCATCAGTTGATCCTGATGCATACCTGCCATTGCTTTCTCAAAACATTTCTATTATTGAAGTTGGAGCATATTCTCAAATTTTTGAAAAATTCATTGATTTCTTAGGTGTTAAGGCATTGATCATTACCGACCTTGACGCTGTTGATGATGAAGGGAAAAAGTGTAAAGTAGCTTTAGGCGTTGATTACTCTAATGAGGCAATTAGGTCTTTCTTCGGTGACCCTTCTTTTAATAATCTCACGGACTTTCTTCTTACAGACAAGATTTTCGGTAAAGTTGACGGCTCTTGGGTGAACCAGGTAGATGGAAAGCTTTGTGTTGTGTATCAAACCAAAGAGAACGGGTACAATGCTAGGAGTTTCGAGGATGCATTCATTAACATTAACAAAGAATATATAAAGAATAACAAAAGTAGCTTTAGAGGGCTTCAGCATAAATCACATTTTGATAATGGCCTTGGACCTTATGAATTGGCTGAAAAGTGTATAAAAAAGAAAACACATTTTGCCTTGGACATCCTCTTCCATAGCGATGCAGATTTCAGTAACTGGGAAATTCCCTCTTATATCAAAGAAGGTTTATTATGGTTAAAGAAAGATTAACATTAGAGCCAGAAGTACAGGAAATTTTCCAGTGCATTGATAACAATTGTAACTTTTTATTAAGCGGAGGTGCGGGAAGCGGAAAAACTTTTTCTTTGGTCCAGGTTATCAGACAGGTAATTATCGAAAACCCAACTGCCAAAGTCGCTTGCATGACATATACTAATGCGGCAGTTAAAGAAATTGAAGAACGTGTAAACCATAAGAATCTAAATGTGTCTACTATTCACGACTTTTTATGGGATAATATCAAGCATTTTCAGAAGGAGCTAAAATCTGCCATTATTACATTAGCGAATGATGTAGAAGCTAAAATTTCTATCGATGAAGGAAGAGCTATTCCGGCCGATTATTTTAATAATCTTGAAAAAGGGGTTCAATACAAAGAGTACTTAAAACTCAAAGAGGGAATTATTTCTCATGACGAATTATTGATCATAGCGAATTTCCTTTTCGAAAATCACCCAAAGCTTAGCTCTATCGTTAAAGATAAATTCCAGTTTATTTTCATTGACGAATACCAAGATACAAGCAAGTCAGTCGTTGCTATTTTCTTAAATCACTTCAGAAAAAGCCAGAAGAAAAACCTTATCGGGTTCTTTGGAGATGCCATGCAATCAATTTATGATGATGGTATTGGGAACCTAGATGAATACAAGGGAGATGCAGCAGATATGGTCCGTGAGGTCAAGAAAACACAAAATAGAAGAAGCCCCCTAAAAATAATTGAATTGGCTAACAGATTAAGAACGGATGGAATAGTACAGGAGCCTTCAATTGATGAGGGTGCACCGAACATGGTAGCTGGACAGGTAAAAGAAGGCAATATTCTGTTTATTCATTCAAATAATGGTGATGTTGCAGCAGTAAAGCAGTACTTGACTCATAACCACAATTGGGATTTTAGCAATGCCAAGGAAACTAAAGAATTAAATCTTACCCATAACCTAATTGCTGATAAAGCTGGTTTCCGGACGCTGATGGATATTTATGATAGTGATCCAGTGATTGGGTTGAAGAATGATATCTTAAATAAAATCAAAAACAGCAATAAGAAAGGTTTATCTGAGATTGAGATAACCGAAGATGATAGTTTTGATACTGTTGTTAATAAACTTCAACTAAAGAATAAGCAAAGGCAACTCAAAAAGGAGTTACTGCTTCAAGATGACAATAACGCCAATCTTTATAACCAATTGAAGCACAAGCCTTTCTCAGAAGTTAAAAAAATCTATCTGTCTAAAGACGCCTTAATTGACGACAAAAAGCAAGATGAAAATGGCGATCACAAAAAAGGGTCAAAACGTGACAGTTTGATAAAACACCTCTTTAAGATCCAAAGTAATATCGTGTTATACAAAACTGGGCGATACAACGAGTTTCTTAGAGTTACTGATTATAGATACAAAATTAACCAAGTTACAGATAAGCGGACTTTAAAAAATAATATTGAAAGTTTAGTCAATGTAGGTAATAAAACAATCGAGGAAGTAATCAATGATGCTCATGAAAGAGGTATTTGCCTAATAGATGATACGTTAGAGAAGTTTATAGTAAAGAATGAGTACTTATATAATAGGGTAAAAGAAGTTCAATTTGAAGAATTTCAAAAGTTGTATGACTACTTGGAAGGTAAAACTCCTTTCTCTACACAACACAAAACTAAAGGAACAGAATTTAATAATGTACTTGTTGTTTTAGACAACGGGGGCTGGAATAACTACAACTTTGAAAATCTATTTCTAAACACAGGTAAAGAAAGCGTTCTCAAAAGAACACAAAAAATATTTTATGTTTGCTGTACCCGGGCAAAAGAAAATTTGGTGGTTTTCTATCATAACCCTAGTAAGCAAGTGATAGTTTCTGCAACTGAGTGGTTTGGAGCTAAAAATATTGTAGCCATTTAAAAAGTAAATCCTACCACTAAATTGAGATAAATATTGGTTGCTGCCTATAACATCAGTGCTACTCTCACTCCTATTGTATAAATTTAGCCTTTTTATAAAGGCTATACCATGGGAGAATACACAACTGCAGCAGATGATAACCTGTTAGGCATAGCCGACAAAGCACAGCTCAACGAACTGGAGGCAAAGGGAGTGCTGCGAGCAGAGGAGTACATGCTGGACCTGGACTTTCCAGTCGAAATCACTACCAGCCTCATTTTAGATATTCATAGAACTGCATTCGGTGAAGTTTATGAGTGGGCGGGAAAGTGGAGAAACAAGGATTTACAGGTAGGGTCCTATACGCCACCAAGGTTCTTTGATATTCCCCGCCTAATGTCGGAGTTTATCTATGACCTCAACTACCGGCTACAGAACTTAGATAACAATAACACAAATACATTGGTGAGGGATCTGGCTTGGGCGCATCACAAGATGGTGCACATACACCCCTTTGTGAACGGTAACGGCCGCTCAGCACGCCTGATTACGGACCTATTGGCTTACATGCACGGCTATCAAAGTGTGGAGCTGTATCAACGAGAAGGGGATGGCAGAAAAAAATATCTGCAAGCCGTGAAGCTTGCAGATACACATGATTTCTCAGAATTGGAGCAGATGATTAGGGCGCAGCTTAAGCCTTTGTAAGCCGCTGCTCCTCCTTCACCTCACTGTATAGCTTCTCCAGGCGGTCTTTGCTTACGCCCTGGTTCTCCAGCAGCATAGAGCCGTGCACCGACTTTACCACCATCGAGCGCACAAATGCCTCATCCTTCAGCTTTGGGTAACGGTCTCTAAGTTTCATGGTCTTTTTTTAGTAGAGTACTTGCGGCAATGCTGCTACAATACAAATAGCTGTCATCAACGACGTTAGCAAAGATAGTTGTTTGTACGCTACAAGCAATACCAGTGCCAATAATAACAACAATGATAGTGCATACGATAATTCCAATCCAAAAGTTAAAGCTGGCGAAAGTCTGGGTATGGGTATAAACCATAAGGCAAAAAGGATAAAGAAGCAGAGGGTTCTGTAGAGCCGGGAGGATGCTCTTCTATTGAGGCAGAAGGAACTCATTTCAATGATGCTTGTACAACCGTAGCCTATGAACTGGCTGGAACTCTAGAAAAGGGTCTTGCTTGTGCAGTTGAAAGTAAACGTCAGATTATGCATAAAGCTAAGTTTACTTTAACTTACTGTCCGTAAACCTAGTCTCCAACCGATGGCGCAACTCTACTCTCCCATATTTTCCAGAAAATACCTCAAATCCAAAGCCCAGAACTTCCACCTGTCCCAGTTCCCAGACCTGGCAAAGAAGCGGGCATTCATTGAAAAATGGCAGAGTGGTATTAAAAGTGGCAAAATCCTGAAGCAGAAAGAAGAGGAACTGCAGAGTGAGTTCCTGAATATTTTCTTTGGGGAGGTGCTTGAGTATGTGTATAGCCCAGAGGCAACGAGATGGAACCTAAGCAAAGAGCACAAGTCTGACTCAGACAGTACAAAGGCTGACGGTGCATTGGGTTATTTCTGGATGTTCGGCAGTGAGCGCAAAGCGGATGTGAGGGCTGTGATTGAGCTGAAGGACGCGCGAACTGATCTTGACAAGCCGCAGAACCGTTTCCACGACAAGCGCAGCCCCGTGGAACAGGCCTTCAGCTACGTTCCGAAAGCCGGCGGCAACTGCCGCTGGGTACTGGTCAGCAACTTTCTGGAGATAAGGCTGTACCACCACTCCGATCAGAGCCGCTATGAACAGTTCGATGTGATGCAGCTGCATGAAGAGGCCGAGCTGCTTCGCTTCCTGTTTCAGGTGCACAAGGACCGACTAATGCTAGAGCACGGGGAGTCGGCAACAGAGCAGCTCTACAGGGAGCGGCAGGCAGAGGAGCAGAAGATCACAAAGAACTTCTATGGGGACTATAAGAAAGCACGCCTGGACCTGTTCCGGCATCTACACAGCCAGAACCCGGAGGTACCGGAGCTGACTATATTCCAGAAAACGCAGAAGCTGCTTGATCGGGTGGTGTTCGTTTGCTTCTGCGAAGACCTGACAATCATACCGCCGTACACCTTCCGGAGCCTTCTGAAAGCTGTAAAAGAAGACAAGTTTAACCGACAGGACACCAAGATCTATGAGCGGGTGAAGGGCTTGTTTCATGCCATCGACAAGGGCTATCCGGAGGAAGGAATCAACAAGTTTAACGGAGGCCTGTTCGCCCCAGACGCGTTGCTTGACAACCTGCAGATAAAGGACAGCACGCTGGAGCACATCATTTCCCTGGAGAAGTACGATTTTGCCTCGGATCTGAATGTGAACATCTTGGGGCACATATTCGAGCAAAGCATCTCGGACATAGAGGAGACAAAGGCAGAAATAGCGGGGCAGGACTTCGAAGCCGAGACCGGGAAGAGAAAGAAAGACGGCATATTCTATACTCCGGAGTACATTACCCGCTATATTGTAAAGGAAGCCGTAGGGGGTTGGCTGCAGGACCGACAACGGGAACTGGGCTTTGAGAAGCTGCCCGAGCTTACCGAGAATGACTACGCCAGCATCCGATTCGATGCAAAGAAAAAGCTAGTGACAAATAAGGCGGTGGAGAAACACCTAAAAGCATGGGACGCTTACCGGGAGGCCCTGCGAAACATCAAGGTGCTGGATCCAGCCTGTGGATCCGGTGCGTTCCTGAACCAGGTATTCGATTTCCTGTTCCAGGAGGGGCAACGCGTGAACAAGGAGCTCGCCCGGCTGCGTGGCGGGCAGTTTGAGGCCTTTGACCTGGACAGGCACATCCTGAACAACAACATATTCGGTGTGGACCTAAACGAGGAGAGCGTTGAAATCACAAAGCTTAGCCTCTGGCTCAAGACTGCTAACAAAAGTAAGGAGCTCACAACGCTTGATGCCAACATCAAGTGCGGTAATTCACTAGTCTCTGATCCGGCAACTGCTGGAGAGAAAGCCTTTGACTGGCAGAAAGAGTTTTACGATGTTTTTGCAACAGGTGGCTTTGATGTTGTGGTGGGCAATCCCCCTTACGGAGCTACAGTCTCTGATGTGGAGAAAAAATATTTTGACGCTTTTTACTCAACTACACAGTACAATTATGATACTTATAAATTCTTCTTTGAGAAGGCAAGTAACGTCCTGAACAGTGGTGGGTATCTCGGGTACATAACACCCAACACCTTTCTGGTTTTAGAGAATGGGGTGCAGTTGAGGAAATTTCTGTTTGAAGACCATGTATTGATCAGCCTGCTTGAAACATTTAATGTTTTTCCGGATGCAATAGTGGAACCCTTAGTATCGATATTCAAGAAAGCGAGGGTAGCAGATGATTATAAATTCCATGTTTTGCTCAACAGCCGCATTAATAAGCAAGAGTTTAATACCAGCTTACTTGAAACCATTGGCTTCTCAAGAAATGATTTGTTCGAAAGTGATAAGCTCATTTTTAATTATAGGGCTACAGAAATAGCAAGAAAGCTTAGAAAGAAGATCAAGGACATAAGCACTCCCCTCGTTGAAAGCTGTATTGTGACAACTGGAGTAAAGCCTTACCAGACGGGGAAGGGCGTTCCAAAGCAGACTAAAAAGGACGTAAAAGAAAAACCATTTACAGCATTTAATTTAATTGATTCAAGCTGGTCTCCACTGATCAGAGGTACTCAGGTGAACAGATACAGCTTAAAGTGGGACGGAGAATATATAAAGTATGGAGAGTGGTTAGCTGAACCGAGAGGGAAAGAAGCTTTTCTACAACCTAAACTATTTATTAGGAGAACAGACGACAAACTGTTGACTGTATATGATGAAAACAGCTATATAGGTGTCAATTCGGTTCATACTATAGTACCTAGATCCAGCACCCTAAGCATTAAGTATGTGGAAGCACTGTTGAATTCAAAATTAATGAAGTGGGTGTTTCAGTTTGATAACTTCCACATGGTAGGAAAACCACTTGCAGAGGTAAAGGTGATTTTTGTTGAACGGCTACCAATAGTTATCGCTGAATCTCAACAGGACTTAATTGAGAGAGCAGACTTAATGAGAGCGAAGAGCAGGGAGTTACAGGAGCTCGCAAATAAGTTCTTAACACTGCTTAAGACAGAATTCAATACTGTTACTCCAAGTCAAAAGATGATGCAGTGGTATAGCCTATCTTGGTCAGACTTTGTCAAGGAACTAAAGAAATCAAAAGTGAAATTAACCTTAGCTCAGAAAGCTGAGTGGGTATCTTATTTCGAGGCGCAGCAAAAGTTAGCTGCTCAAATCCAGCAACTACTTCAGCATACTGACAATGAAATTGATCGGATGGTTTACCAATTATATAACCTCACAAGAGAAGAAATTGAGTTGATAAACCATTAGCGGTAAAAGCCCCTCACTTTACATAAAAATACTTATCGGCTGAACCGCCACAACAGGCATCAATTCAATATACACTCAGATTAGAAGCGACTTCTTTAAATAGAGAGGATAATAAAGTTTAAAGGACGCTACCAATGTGACTACCAGTTGTGACGGCTATAATCCCCTCAAATAAATCGTGAGCGCATATATATTTACAACAGATCGTCCACGGAGAAAGCATGAGCTATAATAAAGGCTAAAACATCACGACAAATATTTTCATAGAGACGATGCATTTGACGTATACATTTCCCTTCTCTTTCCCGTTCGTGAAGGTTAATACCACCTGATCAGAAACCGCGACAGCGAGCACCTCCTCCGCTGCCGCTATCAGGTAGCTTTTCCCTATAGGTTTTATTCTTTATTTGACTTGCTAATTTCTAAAATCCCTGGCTGCGCAAGGGAGATCTGTCAGTGTGGCAGCTTATAACGTTTTACAAACGCACGATTATAAAATGTTATAGCTATCTTTGCCCCCGAGTTTCACCTATATATAATAAGGAGTAGCGAAGATGAAGTACGTGGCCTACTACCGGGTCTCCACCAAGAAGCAAGGCCAGAGCGGGCTGGGCCTGGACTCGCAGCGCGAGATGGTGAAAGGTTTCCTGAAGGCCGGCGACACACTGCTGGCCGAGCACATCGAGGTGGAGAGCGGCAAGCGCAACGACCGACCGGAGCTGGAGGCGGCCATTGCCCTAGCGAAGCGGGAGCAGGCCCAGCTGCTGATCGCCAAGCTCGATCGTCTCAGTCGTAACGCCGGGTTTATCTTCAAGCTGCGTGACAGCCACGTGGACTTTCTAGCCGTGGATATGCCCGATGCCAATACTCTGACCATCGGAATCTTCGCCGTATTGGCCCAGCATGAGCGGGAGTTAATCAGCTCCAGGACCAGAGCCGCGCTCCAGCAAAAGAAGCTACAGGGTTTTGCCTTGGGTACGCCTGAGAACTTGACCCAGGGAGCCAGGACGAAAGGACTTCAGATACGGCAGGAGAACGCAGCATCGCACAAAGCCAACCGACAGGCCACGGAACTGATCCAGATGTATCGGGAAAAGGATATGACCTATCAGCAAATTGCTGACCGGCTTAACAGCCACGGCTTCACCACCCGCAGGGGAAAGAAGTTCTTTGCCATCACCGTTCAGCGGCTGCACGTCCGACAAGGGCAGCTTCAAACGGATGCCCTCACCAGCGTAGTTTAGGCTTACTATATTTATATTGAAAGTGCTTCATCTTTTGTATCTTATGTGGCATAAGAGTTATCACCCTATACTCCTCCTATGCAACATGTACATATTTTTCTTGATGAATTCGGAAACGCCAGCCTAAACCTGGATAAAGCCGGTACCTTCTCCCATTTTGTTCTGACAGCTGTTCTCCTGGATAAGACGAAGCTGGAGCAGGCCCGGCTGCTAAGGGATACGATCAGCCAACGCTTCTTCCAAGGCCAACCCATCAAGTCCAACCGTATCCCCAATGATGAGAAGGGCTTCCGGAAAAGATTGGAGGTATTAAGGGAGCTGCGCCAGTTGGACTTCGTGGTGCTGGGGATGGTCATCAACAAGAGCAAGCTGGAGGGAGCAGGTTTTGATCATAATGATGTGTTCTATAAATACTTCAACAGAATCTTTCTCAAGCAGTTTCCCAAAAACTTCACTGCTTTCTCGATTCATGCCGATCAGCTTGGCTGGCCAGCGTTCCGGCGCAGCCTGCACCATTACATTGAAACCAAAGTTATCCAGCGGGATCTGTTCACGCCGGAGCGCTCGTACCGCCTGGTAGAGGATAAGTCAGAGGAGCCCTTGGTGCAGCTGGCAGATTTTCTTTCTGGCTGCCTGGGCAAGATTTACTGCACCAGTCACAGCCACGAAAAGGCACCCGCACTGTTCGATCTGCTGCACGACCGTACGTTCATTGACTTTTTCCCTTTTGAAAGAACAGACTATCTCCTCTCCCCTACCCCCGAAGATCGGCAGAAGAACCACCTTATACGAAGAATAGCCTCGGAGTCCGCCCAAGAGGCACTCTCTGGCAGAAACAGCCTTTCGGAGGAGGCGCTTGCTGTGTTGCAGTATCTGTACCTGATGTTCCGCACCGCGCCTGACCGCCTCATCGAGAAACGGGAGATCATTGATAAGCTAAAAAGAAGATTTCCGACTTTTTCGGAGCAGCAGCTGCGGGTTTGTGTCCAGCACCTGCGCGACAACGGGGTGCTTATCGCAAGTATCCAAGGTAAGTCAGGCTATAAGCTTCCTGACGGCGTGGAGGATATCGCTGGCTTCTATAACCGCTACCTCAACAGCATTGTTCCGATGCTTAACCGCATCAATATCTGTAACCGCAAGTTGATGGTGAACAGTGTGCAGGAGGTGGACCTGCTTCAAACTAACACCGCTTATTCGCTTTTGCATGAGTTGATCAAAACACTGAATAAGGAGAAGTATACTTCTTTGGCCAATTAAGATTCTTCACTCGAACTGGGTACCTGGGGAAAACAAATTCTCTGCTTTTATCTGCTGTAGTTATGCCATATTTACTATTAACCTTGTATATATCTTTGATATTATAGATATTGACACACTTTAATTAATAATTTTTATTTATTACATAAAATTTAAAATGTGTTACATTTTAATTATCTAGCTTATCGTAATATATTGTGGTATAGTTTCTTAATAAATAATGGACGACAAGCTCACTTATGTTAAACAAGACTAATATATTGCGGTACTTTCACGACTTACCATGAACAGACTTTAGTCCAGGCACTACTTCTTCCCTGCTATACCACTTTTTTTTAAACCAGAAGGCGGCATTCACCAGCAGTATCAGCGCAGGCACTTCCACCAATGGGCCGATCACGCCAGCAAAGGCCTGGCCTGAGTTGATGCCGAAAACACCAATGGCGACAGCTATGGCCAGCTCAAAATTGTTGCCTGTGGCGGTAAAGGAAATGGCTGTGTTCTTCGAATAATCAGCACCAAGCATTTTGCCTAAGACAAAGCTGAGAACAAACATGATGACGAAATACAGTACCAGCGGCACGGCTATCTGAAGCACATCGAACGGAATCTGCACCATCAACTCCCCCTTTAGGCTGAACATCAGTACGATGGTGAAAAGCAGGGCTATCAACGTGATGGGCGAAATGAAGGGAATGTACTTGCTGTTGAACCATTCCAGCCCCTTCCATTTAATCAGTCCGTAGCGGCTCACGATGCCAGCCAAGAATGGAATGCCCAGGTAAATCAGCACGCTTTCCGCTATCTGCCCGATAGTGATGTTGATTTCGGCACTCTCAACACCGAAAAGAGGGGGGAGCACCGAGATGAACAGGTAAGCATACAGGCTGTAGAAGAAAATCTGGAAGACACTGTTCACGGCCACCAGACCTGCGGCATACTCCCGGTTGCCCTCCGCCAACTCGTTCCACACCATCACCATAGCGATGCAACGGGCAATGCCGATCAGTATCAGCCCGATCATGTACTCTGGCTGGTTATAGAAGAAAATAATAGCCAGGAAGAACATCAGGAATGGGCCGATAACCCAGTTGAGCAACAATGACATACTCAGAATCTTCACGTTCTTGAACACCTCGCCCATCTTCTCATAGCGCACCTTCGCCAGTGGCGGGTACATCATCAGTATCAAGCCAAGGGCCAGTGGAATGTTCGTTGTGCCGCTGGAAAAGGAGTTTATGAAACCGGAGGACTCAGGCAGAAAATACCCAATGCCCACGCCCAGAAACATGGCGAGGAATATCCACAGGGTCAGGTAGCGGTCAAAGAGCCTGAGTTTCTTCCGCTGATGGGCAGGGGCACAGTTGGTGGCACTCATATAAAAAATACTTTTTTCTTATTCGGTTTAATTATCGTAGGGCTCTGATCAACACCCTTTTCTCAGGTTCTCGGCATACTCGTTGGGTAGGACGGACTCCTCAACGGCTCTGGCCGCCTTCTCAAAGTCATACTTGAAGCGGATGAATTCTACCTGCACGCTGTCTTTGTCCAGCACGGAGCTGTTGTCGTTTAGCGTCAGCATCACATAGCCGCCCCGGTTGTCCCCGTCCTTTGGCTTGCCCACCGAACCGATGTTAATGGCGTGGCGGAAATGGTTTTTCCCACCCTCGCCTGAGTTCAGCACCCGGTGGTAAGGCTTGTGCGTGTGCCCGAAGCACATGATGTCGGCATCGGCATCAGCCATGATGCGCAGCAGGCTCTTTTCCTCCCGGTCTTCGAAGAGGTACTCGTTTATCTTCCTCGGGCTCCCATGCACCAGCAGCAGGTTCAGCCTGTCTTCGTTAAGCTGATACTCCACCATGATATGCGCCGGCAGCGTCCGCAGGTACTGGCGCTGCTCGGGCTTTATGACCTGGTTGGTGAAAGAAATAGAGACGGAGCCGTTTGACTTGTCCTGATCGGTCTTGTAAGCGCAGCCGCACTCGTTGCTCATCCTGCCAATACCAAAGTCATAGTTCCCCGCGATAGTGGGAATGTTACGCTTCCTGATCTCGTCCACCACCTCGTTTGGCCAGATGTTGTAGCCTACCAGGTCCCCGAGGCAGTAAATGAAATCAGGTTTTCTTTCTTCCACATCGGCAAAGAACGCCTCCAGGGCGGGCAGGTTGGCGTGGATGTCGCTGAACAATGCAATCTTACTCATATGTCTGGTGTAGTTGAAGTGACTTTTGTTTGTAGGATTGGGCTACTAGCAGCAGCCGCCACCTGGTGTGCAGGCACTGCCTGAGGCTATTACCTTGAGCTTCTCCACGGGAATGCCACATTTGTCTGGTGCAAGGCAATTGGTTGTCTTTGCCTGCAGAACAAAGTCCTTACCGTTAAAGCCCAGGTCATACTTGCCGGTGGTCTCGCTTTGGTACTCCACCTCGATGTCCAGATCCTCCATGCCCAGGACTTTTTCTGAAAGGGCAATGATGCTCAGCAGCTTCTGAGGCTTAAGGCGGTGATCATAGTCATTGGCGTCCCAGAGCTGGAAGTTGGCTACCTTCTCATTCCGTACGGTGCCCCCGCAGTCAATGAAGTTCTTGGTTACCACACCCACCTCCGTGACGTGGAAGTGCTCGGGCACCTTAGCTCCGTTTTCCAGCTCAAAATTCACCGCCTCGGCTGTTTGCAATATGTTCTTTACTTCTGATAGTCTCATGGCATTGGTATTTAATGTTTAACAACAGGTTGAATTCTGGTCCTTGACGCTAGCCAGCAAGCCGGAGAAATATGTGCTCAGGTGCTCGAAGGCTCTCTCGTCCAGGCAGTAGCAGACGGCATTGCCCTCCACCGTGCCTTTTATGATGCCAGCGTTTTTGAGTTCTTTCAGGTGTTGCGAGACCGTTGCCTGCGCCAGGGGCAGTTCGCTTACGATGTCACCGCAGACACAGGTCCTGGCTTTGAGCAGGTGCTCGATGATGGCGACTCTCGCCGGATGCCCCAACGCTTTCAGCACCATGGCAGTTTTATTCTGGCTCTCGGTGAAAAATTCTGCTTTAGTGATTCCCATTATATTATCGTATCATTGCAATAATACGATAAACTTTGCAGCTAGTAAACAAGTTCCTTGTATTTTTCATGTGCCCACTCTCGGTCAATGAATATAAAACAACTGACGGGCAATTGCTGCTCCTGTGAAAGTACCAAAAACGCCCCCTCCAGGAGGCCGGAAAGGGGGGTATAACTGGTATTATGTTGAATAGAAGGATTTTCTGAGTTGAGTGCAGTTGGTAAACAAAGCAAGATTGAGGTGTTAAGCTTACTCAGGTATGCTTTAGCCATTGCAGAAGAATTGTAGATCACTATTGAATAACCTATTAAACTTTGAAAGTTAACCCTTTAGTAGCTTCTTTTTGCTCAATAAATAATATTTATTAAGCATTAATTAACAAATATTATTTATAAAATATTTTCTTCATCCTCCCTTAACAGGTTACATATTTGATTACTTCTTCCACTAAGTACTGATACTGCTTTCAAATAATTATAATTCGCTAAAGAAGCTCTTAAGGCTACTTATAACTTTACATTGCTAGCAACTTGAACATATGATTGCAGCAAAGCCAATTTTTACTTGTGTAAGTAACAATATATTGTTACATTTGATAAGCCTATTTCGTATACCAATACAGGCATTACCTTGAGTTAGCATGAACAGAGTAAAAGGCATTTTACAGAACGGGACCACGATCATACTGGAAAACTATGACCAGAGCAACGTGGACGATATGTACTTCATCAAAGCCATAGAAGCCACGAACCAACGCAATCACAGAACTATAGCAGAGTACTTCAACGGACTGATCAGAAGCCTGGAGACAGTACAGCAGGAGGTCAGGGAGCAGAAAGTACAGCAGCTTTTATCTCAGTACAGAGACAGGCCTGTGGTATCGGAAAAGGTTCGCCAGGAACGGAGGGAGCAACTCGGGCAGACAAACCACATCGCTGCCTGCGAGGGCTACGAGGAGGAGGAGCTCAACAAGGTGCTGGACGAGCTGTATATCAACGGGCAAATCACGCCTGAGGAGATGACTCAGGTATTCAACTTAAAGTATCTGTAATGAACGACAGGTACTGCTATCCTGGCACCAATGTGCTGATCAATCATTTTGACATCAGGGACGCAGCTAAGCTAAGCAAATTAGAGCTTACCCACTGGAGACATAACGTATTGGCTTTGCCTGGTAAATTAGCCAGTCAACTAAAGTTTAATTTAGCGCTTTGGCAGCTGATCCACAAGGAAACCTTTGGCACCGTCTATCCTTGGGCAGGGAAGCTCCGGAGTGTAATGATCTCCAAAGGCAATGCTGTACATGCCGCGCCACGTATGATTGAGCCCTATGCCAACCACTTACTTCAGGAGCTGAAGGCAGCGGGGTATTTAAAGGGACTGGATAGGGAGCAGTTCCTATTGAAGGGATCTTATTTTTTTGAGGAACTGAATGCCGTTCACCCCTTCCGGGAGGGAAACACCAGAACACTAAAGGTTTTCTTTTCCCTTTTGTCCCGACAGGCGGGGTATGAGATAGACTGGCGCAAAGTTTCGGCACAGCAGTACCAACAGGCAGAGCAGGCATCTTTTGCTGTAGGAAACAAAGGCCCCTCCCCTTTTTACCCGCTGTTTAAGGAGGCCCTTGAGTCCGTCGAGTTATCAAATAAGCAATCTATCAGGTTCAAACTATGAGTGAGAATAACCAAGGCGAGACATGCGCAGCGTGTGATCCTAAGACCCACATCAGCGCAGAGGTGAAGGCTATGTTTAAGGAGAAAAACCTAACCTGGGAGAAGTTGGCTGAGCTGGATGAAGGTGTCGGCCGTGGGAAGGGGAGCTATAGGCAAACCTTTTTGGCAAGGCTTATCAAAGCCCAGGAAACGCTTCAGAAGGTTGGGTACAGCATCCGAATCGAGAAAGGTTAGTTCTGTAAAGATTTATATTTTG